>CAYFUK010000039.1:0-10842 GCA_964346325.1 uncultured Candidatus Peribacteria bacterium
AAATCGGATGATAAATATCGAAAAGACTTTTAAAAAAAGATCCGAACAATCCTTTAATAAGATTATTTTTGAATAAGGCGGTTGATAATCAAAAATTTATTGATGCTTATACGGCAATCAGAAATTTATTCTTTCCAAAAAACTATTTGGAAGGGCTGAATGAGGAGGATTTTGAAGAAAAAAAAGAGGAAGAAAAGCCGAAAGGTCTTAATAAATTTATGTAGAATTTATCCGAGCCTGCCTTGCGGTATTGTAAAAAATATTATATAATATACGTTGAAGTTATTACATTATAACCAAAATAAAAATGAAACAAAAAACCGTAAAATTTGAAATCGGCAAATTGCTTGCCATTGTAATTACTATTGTTGTAATTGCCGGGTTGGCAAGTGCATATTTATCATCCGATTTTTACAAGGGCATGCTTCAGGGTGATGAAAAAATGGGTGCCCTGACTGCGGAGCAGGAGGCGGCACTGGCAGAAGATTGTTATTTTTTCACTGAAGATGAATTGAATTATATATTGGAAAGCAAATATATAACAGAAGAGGAAACACTTTTGGTTGATAAATGTTTAAAAGAGCAGCAAAGTGAAGTTAAAATTGACGGCTCACTAACTGCGGAGCAGGAGGCGGCATTAGCTGAAGACTGCAATGCTTTAACTCGGGAAGAAATTTATTTTTATATGGAAGATGAAAATCTTAATGAGGATGAAGCATATTTGTTAGAAAATTGCATTGAAGAAATAAATAAAGTTTATTTGGAAACCGATACCGCTTTAACGGAAGAATCACTTTCAACAACCGAATCAACTTATGAACAGGATATGAGTTTGGATAGTTCTACCGAATCCACTACTCAGACATATGAAGAAACCCAATTGAAAAATGAAGACAACACACTTTCAACAACCGAATCAACTTATGAACAGGATACAAGAATAGAAGACGGGACAACAGAGGCAACCAAGTAAGATGACTTTTAATTTAACCACGGGCTCGATTAAATCAAATTGAGCCCTTTTTTGTTGCATTAGTCTGCCAAATTGAGTAATCTTGAATCAACTCATTCTTTTAACAATCAATATTATGCAGACTTTAATAATGTTTTATCCGGTTTTTATAGTAATCGGTATTATTGTTTTGATTAGTATTAAACAGATAAATGAGTATCAACGCGGGGTTATGTTTACTTTAGGTAAATACACGGGCACAAAAATGCCCGGATGGCGACTGGCGATCCCTGTTTTTCAGCAAATGATAAAAGTTGATATTCGTGTTAAAGCAGTTGATGTACCTGACCAGGAAGCTATTACTAAGGATAATGTGTCAATTCAGATAAATGCCGTTATTTACTATAAAATTACCAATGCTGAAAAATCCGTAATTGCAGTTGAAAATTTTTATTATGCAATTTCTCAGTTGGCTCAGACTACAATGAGGAATGCTGTAGGTGAAGTGAGCCTTGATGAATTACTTAAAAATCGTGATCAAATTGCAAACAGAATTCAGGGAATTGTTGATAAAGCTTCGGACCCGTGGGGTATTAAAGTCGAATCTGTTGAATTAAAGGACGTTATGTTGCCTCAGGATTTAAAAAGGACAATGGCTAAAGAAGCTGAAGCCGAGCGTGAAAAAAGAGCTGTTATTATTCGCGCGGCAGGTGAGGTTGAAGCCGCTGATAACATGAGTCAAGCCGCAAAAACTTTAAATTCAGCACCCGGAGCTCTCCATTTAAGAACATTGCAATCCATAAATGATTTGTCATCGGATCAATCAAATACCACCATATGGATGCTTCCTATTGAGGCATTGAGAGCTCTTGAACATATTGCCAAAAAAGGAGCACATGAATAAATACAGTGACTTTTATCATAAATAATCTTAAATTATCCGCGTAATTTTTTCATATGGTCCACGCGTTTTTGTATTAAAGCGTCGGTACCTATATCCTCTCTGTAAAAAACTTTGCCGCTGACGCTTGAAAGTGCTGAAGCTGCTATTTTTTCAGCTTCACCGATTGTTTCGGCTATTCCAACAAATGCCAATGCGCGAGAACCGCTCATGTAAATGCCGTCTTCACGTTTGTCGACCGAAGCATAATATAAATTAACACCTTCGGATACATCGCCGACTTCTATTTTTTCGCCTTTTACAGGATTTTCAGGGTAGCCTTCGGGCACCACATATTTGCATACAGTCGCCAGGTGATCGAATTTCGCATCATACATGTGCAAAGTCCCATTTATTATATGTTCGCATAAAGTTACAAAATCGCTTTTTAAAACAGGCAAAACATTCATAGCTTCGGGATCTCCAAATCGTGCGTTAAATTCAATTAATCCTATTCCATCTTGTTTTGCGATAAATCCGCCATACATTATTCCTTTAAATTCAGCTCCTGTTTCTTCAAATAACGCCCTTGCTGTTTTTTGGGTTATTTCGATCGCTTTTGCAATATCTTCAGGCTTTATAAATGGTAGTAAGTGGTTTGCATCGCTGTAAGTCCCCATTCCGCCGGTGTTTGGGCCGGTATCACCGTTATATGCACGTTTATGATCCTGCACTGCGGGCATTGGAATAACCGTTTTACCGTCACAAAAACACATTAAACTGAATTCTTCACCAATAAATTTTTCTTCAATTACAACTCTGCCGAATTTTTCTATACATTTTGAAGCCCATTCAATGCCTTCTTCAGCCGATTTTAAATGCTCTCCGCTTACTTTTACGCCTTTTCCTCCCATTAATCCGTCCGCTTTAACAACATATTCTTCGCCTAAATCATTAATGAATTCAGCCATACCTTCGTCTGATGTAAAAACTTTAAATTCGGGATTGCCCGGAATTTTATATTTATCTAACAGATCACGTGTAAATGATTTCGATGATTCAAGCCTAGCCACTGTTGCAAGAGGAGCAACCGAATGGACTTCAACTTCCAAAAGTGCGTCAGCGCATCCGTCAGCTATCGGATCATCTGGTCCAATTACCGCAAAATCTACTTTTTCCCGGATTGCAAGTTTTTTTAATTCATCAAAATTATCCAGATGCCCTGTTTCATAACGGTCGGCCAGTTTTGCAATACCGGGATTTTTAGCTTTTCCGTAAGCTATTATAGATATATTTTGGGGGCTTTTTTTAAGTGTTTCAGCTATTGCATGTTCTCTTGCACCGTTTCCCACTAACAATATCTTTTTCATTTGATAAAAGGTTATAACAATGTCATTGTTTCCGAAATGTTTTCAGTTGAAGGATGAGCTTTTCTTCTTGTTTCTTCGGCTTGTTTGAGGGTTTTTTCAGTTATTTCGGGAGTTGGGTATTTGCCCGAGAAACAAGCTCCGCAAAAAGTGCTGATTTCTTTGTTTCCTATGTGTGCCGCTTTTTCGAGATCTTTAAGTTCCTGATAAATGACTTTATCAGCCCCTATCACTTTCGCAATTGTTTCGTTTGTAAGGTTATAAGCAACAAAATCCTTTCTTGTAGGCATATCCACGCCATACACACAAGGTGATATAAGTGGTGGCGCACATGAAGCAATGTATACTTTTTTAGCGCCGGCGTTTCTGCACATTTCAATGATTTTTTTTGAAGTATTACCTCTTACTATACTGTCATCCACAAGTAGAATATTTTTTCCTTTAAGCTCCAGGCCGATCGGATTAAGTTTGAATCTGATTGATTTTTTACGGATAGCCTGCCCCGGCATTATAAAGGTGCGGCCTATATACCTGTTTTTAACCAGACCTTCACGATATTTGAGCCCGAGTTTGTTTGCCAGGGGAATAGCGGAACTTCTTGAGCTGTCAGGCACCGGTATAACTACATCAATATTCAGTTTTTCTTTTTTTATCTTTTCAGCAAGATATTCTCCAAGCCTTAATCGTGTTTTATAAACATTAATATTATCAATTGAAGAATCCGGCCTTGCCAGATAAACCCATTCAAATAAACAATGTGCTCTATTTCTTTTGGGTGAGCATTTTTTTCTGTGAAGGTTATTTTCTTTATCTATATATATAACTTCTCCGGGCTGTACATCATCAATCAATTTAAAACCAAGGGTATCAATTGCAACGCTTTCTGAAGCTATAATATAATCGGTTTTAAGTTTGGTTTTTCTTTGTCCGAAGCAAAGAGGCCTTATTCCATAGGGATCTCTGAATGCCACAATCCCATGTTCTCCAACCATAGTTATAACACTATAGCTGCCTTTAAGCCTTTTAAAGACGTTTTGCATTGCTTTAAAAATATGTTCGGGGTCCATGTGTTTAACCCCCAGTGCTCTTAATTCATGTGCAACTATATTTAACAGCACTTCGGAATCACTTTGCGTATTTAAAAATCTTTTATCTTTATCAATAACCTGTTCTTTTAATTGATCATAATTTGTTAAATTTCCGTTATGAACAAGTGCCAATCCATATGGTGAATTAACATAAAACGGCTGAGATTCGGCTTCGTTATAACTTCCGGCGGTAGGGTAGCGTACATGAGCTATACCCATTGGCCCTGTTAAACGCATCATATTTTTGGTTCTGAACACATCACGCGCAAGCCCGTTACCTTTTTTTAAATGGAAGTTGTCATCAAAAGTAACCATACCCGCCGAATCCTGCCCCCTGTGCTGAAGAATTATCAATCCGTCGTATAATTCAGGAGACACGTTTTCCGAACTCATTATTCCGATTATTCCGCACATAAGCGCAAAGGTTATTCGATATTATTTAATCTTTTGGCAGCATTTACAGTATTTTGCATTAAACATGCCACTGTCATAGGTCCCGCACCACCGGGTACGGGAGTAATATAAGACGCTTTCGGTTCAATTTTTTCAAAATCAACATCTCCTCTTAATTTTCCGTCTTCGGTTCGATTGGTTCCTATATCTATAACTATGGCGCCTTGTTTAACCATATCTTCGGTAATTAAGTTGATTTTTCCCACTGCCACACATAAAAGATCCGCATTCAAAGTATGTTTTTTTAAATCTTTTGTTTTGATGTGACACGTTGTGGGCGTTGCTCCGCGATTTAAAAGCATTGTTGATAAAGGTTTTCCAACAATATTTGACGCTCCTACAATTGTCGCGTCCATTCCGGCTACATCAATATCGTAATAATCAAGCATTTTTATAACACCCGCCGGAGTGCATGGCGGTAAATCTTCAAACTCAGTGCTCAAAAATATTTTCCCAAGGTTGTAAGCGGTGAATCCGTCAACATCTTTATGGGGATCAATTGCACGAATAACTTTTGGCACCTCAAAATGTTCAGGCAAAGGTAATTGAACCAAAATTCCATGAATAATATGATCCTTATTTAATTCCTCAATTTTATCCAAAAGTTCAGCCTGAGTTAAATCCGTATCATAATCAAATTGCACCCATTCTATACCGGTTTTTTCACAAGCTTTGCGTTTTTGTTTGATATAAGAAAGGCTTGCGGGATCTTTTCCAACCAAAATAACAGCGAGCTTTGGCTGCAGGGTATGCTCTTGCTTCAATTTATCAACCTCTTTTGAGAGATTTTCATAGATTTCATTTGCGATCTTTTTACCATCTATAAGCGCCATTTTTGAAAAGCCTAAAGGACGGGCTTATATTATCACTTTAACAGGGCACTATCAACTTGAATTTATTTAATTACAATATTTACCAGGCGTCCCGGTACATAAATTTCTTTAACTATTGTACCGTTCTCAAGATATTTTTTAACATTATACTGATTTCTGGCCATTTTAATTGCTTCTTTTTCTTCAATGTCAGCCGGTGCATTAATTTTTGCTCTTACTTTTCCGTTAATCTGAACAACCAATTCAATGTTGTCTTCAATTAAATAAGCTTCATCAAATTTTGGCCATTTGGAGTTAAAAACACTTTGTTTTTCACCGAGCCATTCCCATAATTCTTCTGCCAGATGAGGTGCAAAAGGCGCAATTAATTTAACCGCAGCTTTTTTGGAAACTTTATCTATTCTCGTCTTTGTCGCGGTATTAGTGAACTCCATTAATGAAGAAACACATGTATTAAACTGTAATTCTTCAATATCTTCACTGATTTTTTTGATACCCTTATTAAGGGCTATTTTTAATCCTTTTTTATCCTCAACTTTTGCATCCGTATAAATTAAATCAAAAAATTTATCTACAAATCGCGCAATACCTTTAATACCACTGTCATTCCAGTCACCACCTTCACTGAACGGACCCATGAACATCAAATACATCCTGAAAATATCGCTCCCGTATTTTTCAACAAATTCATCCGGAGAAACAACATTACCTTTTGATTTTGACATTTTTGCACCGTTTTTTGTTATCAGTCCCTGATGAACAAGTTTTTTAAATGGTTCTTCAAAATCTATAAAACCTAAATCTTTCATTACTTTATTAATAAATCTTGCATATAAAAGGTGCATACAGGCATGCTCGGGTCCGCCAATATACATATCAACAGGAAGCCATTTATTGGTGCGTTTTTTATCAAATGCTTTTTTGTCATTGTTGGCACTCGGATACCTTAAAAAATACCAGCTGGAACATACAAAAGTATCCATTGTGTCAGCTTCGCGCTGTGCTTTTTTGCCGCAATTAGGGCATTTTGTGTTTATAAAACTTTTTACGGTTGCAAGAGGGGACTTACCTTTAGGTTTGTAATCTATACCTTTCATCATAGGTAATTTAACGGGAAGATCTTTTTCGGGAACAGGCATTTCACCGCATTTATCACAATAAATTATAGGTATAGGAGCTCCCCAGAACCTCTGTCGTGAAATGAGCCAGTCCCTTAATTTATATTGAATTTTAAAATTGCCTTTTTCTTCTTTTTTAAGCAGGTTTGTGATTTCTTTACGTGCTTGTTTCGAATTTTTTCCATTAAAATCATCCGAATTAACAAGAATGCCATCCTCTATGAAAGCCTCTTGCTTTATATTCGATTTCGCATCTTCGGGTTTAATGACTTCTTTTATAGGCAATTTATACTTTTTTGCGAATTCATAATCTCTTTCGTCGTGTGCGGGAACAGCCATAACCGCACCGGTTCCGTAAGATACAAGCACATAATCAGCTATCCAGACCGGAACTGTTTCATTATTAACAGGATTAATTACATATGCACCCGTTTCCACCCCCGTTTTATCTCTTCCTTCGGCGGTTCTTTCGATGTCGTTTTCTTTTCGTGCTTTTTTAATATAATCATTTACATTTTCTTTATGTTCTTTTGTTGTAATTTTTTTTACTAATTTATGTTCAGGTGCCAGAATCATGTAGGTACAGCCAAATAATGTATCGATCCTTGTTGTGAAAACTTTTATGGAATTCCCGGTTTTTTCTTTTGTTTCAGGATCAACAAATTCAAAAATAATTTCCGAACCAATGCTTTTTCCTATCCAGTGCTCCTGCATTAATTTAGTTTTTTCCGGCCAGTCAAGCCCTTTAAAATCAAGCAATCTTTCCGCATATTTGCGAATATTAAAAAACCATTGATTTAAGTCCTTTTTTGTTACTTCCGCATTGCATCTTTCGCACTGTCCTTCATGTACCTGCTCGTTAGCGAGTACGGTTTTACATTTGGGGCACCAGTTAACGGGTGATTTCTTTTTATAAGCTAATTTATTTTTGAATAATTGCAGAAATAACCACTGAGTCCATTTATAATATTCGGGAGAGCTTGTTTGAACTTCCTGACTCCAATCATACATCGTTCCCATTTTACTCAATTGTTTTCGCATATAATCAATATTTTTTTTGGTACTCTTTGCAGGAGGAACCCCATGTTTTATTGCATAGTTCTCTGCAGGAAGACCAAAACTGTCAAAGCCCATCGGCTCGAAAACATTGTGTCCTTTCATTCTTTTATATCTTCCCCAGCTATCGGCCGGGGCATAACTGTACCAGTGTCCGATATGAAGTTTGTCTCCGCTCGGATAGGGGAACATAACCAAATTATAATATTTCGGATGTTTGGAATCATTAAAGTCAGTTTTATATAGGTTTTGTTTCTCCCATTTAGCCTGCCATTTTTTTTCGGCTTTTTGAGGTTCGTACAATGACATTTTCAAATAGAGTTAAAAAGCACTTTATAAATTATACATAAAAAAGTGATTTTATACTATTTATTTCCGAGTGGCCTGGAAATATCTTTTAATATCAAGGCAATACCGATGATTTCTTCGTTTTGTTTTGAAGTAAGAGGGTATCCGTCGGACATATACATATCATATTCACCGTTGGGTTTTTGAATTCTAAAAGGCCCGATATTAGAGATTTCATTCTGATCTTGAATTATTTCTATTAAATTATTCGCAAAATAAGGCAGATCTTTGGGATGTATGAAGTTAAATAAATTGTTGTTTTTTAATTCATCATTTGAAAAATTCAGTTTGTCGCCTGTATTTTCACTTAAAAAATGAATGGTGGCATCTTTTTTAAGAATAAAAACCATGTCCATATAGTTTTCAACTATCTTTCTGTAATAATCTTCGTCTTCTGTTGTTTCGAATCCTGAAATCTCAAACACGGAAGCCTTAAAATCATCATGATTGAGTTTATGTTCACCAAAAATAAAGAGTATTGATGTGATAGATATTATTATACCACATACTCCCAGGGTTATAAGCTTTGATTTTGTTAACAATGAGGTCATTGGCTGATTATTTTTGATTAGTGATTTCGGGAATATTGTCTTCCAAAACATCGCCAAGTGGTACGGATATATTTTTTAATGTTACGACTGAAGCGATTTTTTCTTCCTCTTCCGTAAATATCGGCATTAGATCGATAAGATAAGTAATATAATTTCCTTCTTTTGTTTTAATACGTATTGGGCCCGCCGCCTCGATAGTATGTGGTTTTTTATTGTATTTTAATAATAGGTTCGCAAATTCCGTAAGATCTTTTGGGTGTACAAGAGATAATGAATTCATATTTTCATTATTATCCAAATTATAACCATGAATTTTTTCCAGTTTTGGAGTTATATAAATAAATTCCCTTTGATTATTAATAATAGCAAAATCATCACCTCCGATATGAAAATAATCTCTTAAGTTTGTATCGGAATAATTTTTTAATTCATTAAAATCATTTAAAATAAATGTTTGTACTTCATGATGCGAATCTTCAATATTACCGCTACCCATTACCAAAAACACACTTGACATCGTTACAAGAAACATACTCGTTGCAATCGCGAAAAGTTTCCTTTTGGTTATATTTGTTGTCATTTTGTTTGTTTGTTTCTATTTAAACTTTCCGAACACCTATATTATGCCATAAATCTCACAAAAAGTCAATAAGTTGCGAAGTGAGATTTTACTTAATTTTAAAAATATTGTATAATAAAAAAAGAAAAAATAAAAATAAAAATGAAAATAAATTCAAGATCCAGTTTTGGTCTAAGAATAATTGATTTTATAAACAATCAATATTGGCTTACTGCGGCACTATCAATAACCTTGTCCGGAATTGCTGTTTTATGGGCTATAGGTTTGATATTTATTTTTAGTATTCAAAATACTCTTTAACTCCTTCCCAGACAAGTCTTGCTGTATCCTCTTTTTTCTCCTGCAATTTGATTATGTACCATGCATATTTTTTTGCCAGATCCAAATGAGCTTTTCTGGCTTTTTTCATTAAATTGTCATTTGTTTCATGGATATGTTTTTTCTCGATGGCTTGCTTGGTTCTTTCACCATCAATCAAAATGGCCATATCTGATCGCAACAGATATTTATTTGTTTGTTCAAGCCATTCTTCGTTTGCTCCTTTTGCGCTTCCCCATGCCAGTGCCGTACCAATATAGTCTTCCGCAATAACTGTTTTGCCCTGCATCAGCATGTTTTTTAATTCAGGTTCAAATTGGTGCCTGTTAATAACAAACCAAAGCTGGAGTTCTTCTTCCGATATAACCTGACCACCTTCACGTAAAATTTTGTTAAGATACGGACCCGAAGGCTCCAAATCATAAATAGGATATTTAATATATACAGGATCAAACCCTTCTTTTTTAATTCTGTCAGCCAAAATTCGTGCATGCGTTGACTTGCCTATATTATTGATTCCATAGAATGTGATGAATTTTCCTCTGAACATTATTGTTTGTTATCGGTCGAACCAAACCCTCCTCGTGACTTGTCAGTCATTCTATCTACTTCCTCCCAATCAAGTTTATCAATTCTAATAAAAACTCCCTGTGCTATTTTTTCCCCTCGATTTACTATAACAGCTTTGTCGGTAAAATTATATACCTGAATTTTTATTTCATCTTCATTGCCGCAATAATCATGGTCGATAATGCCAAGGCCGTGCGGCTGTGTTAAGCCTTTTTTCTTTGGAGTTGAGCTGCGTGAAGCAACCATGAGCATATAACCGTTCGGAACTTCAACAATTATATTGCCGGGTAAAAGTTTTATTTCTTTTGGCGGGATTTCGGCCTTTTCTCTTGCTAAAATATCAAATCCCACACTTCCTCCCGTTTCATATGCAGGTAAAGGCAATGATTTATCAATGCGTTTAATTTTTGCTTTATTATTCATAATTGAATTGACTTTAAAGTTCAGGTATAATTTAATGAATGACTGGAAATAGTCAATTAATAAAAATTATAATGCAAACAAAAGATAATAAGAAAATAGATTTTGCAGTGGGCGGGCAGGCGGTTATTGAAGGTGTAATGATGCGCTCAAATGATTTTATTACTGTTGCCGTACGCAGAGGAAGTGGTGATATTGAGCTTAAAGATGACCCTTTTAAATCAATCACAAAGAAAATAAAAATACTTGGATGGCCTTTTGTTAGGGGAGTGGTAGGCCTTTTTGAAATGATGGTTGTTGGAATGAAA
>CAYFUK010000040.1:0-10184 GCA_964346325.1 uncultured Candidatus Peribacteria bacterium
ATGATATATCTCGGCTCCCGCATCGGTTAACATTTTTTTTGCTTTTTTGATTTCTTTTTCAGTTTCTTCCTGAGACATATCGGGCCTGAAAATTATCATAAGCTCATATTTTTTGAGCTCTTCGGCAATCTCTTTCATGCTTCTTTGGGTTAGGTTTAGCTCTTGTCATTTTTCAGCAAGAGCAAAGCGTAAGGTAGATTAGCAGATTATATAACCAATTACAAATGTTTTTTATTCAAAAATATCCGACAATAAACTTTTTAAATCTTCTTCCGTCCACTTAGAGAAAAGCTTCAGTCTGTCCGGATGTTGCGGATCATCTATCATAAGCTGAATCCATCTGGCAGCACTTTCAAATCGTGCGGAATCAACAGCTTTAATATGCTTTAAATGGTCAAGTTTTATGTCATAATCATTCGGTTTTTGAGATTTTTCATTAAGTTTTTCCATATTAGTCTTTATCAACTTTATCAAGTATTGTTTCAACTTCATCATCAGTAAATTCACCAAAACCTCCCCGCTGTAATACTTGCGCAATCTTATCTCTTACAAGCGCAAATCTGGTCGGAGATATTTTTTTATGCATTTTCAGATAATCGACAGCTTTCTCAAAAACTTCAGAAATTTCAGATTTCTCCATCATAAAAATTAAATTACAGGATTGAAATTATAACTGAAATCGACCCGATTGTAAACAAATAAATCGAGAAAACTTTTAAAGTATGATTCTTTAAGAATTTCATTAAAAAATAAACAGCTAAAAATCCGCTGCCAACAGATGCAATGAATCCTACGATCATAGGCATCACTTCAACAGTAAATTCATCGGCCTTTATCTCTTTTATAAGAGTCAGCAAACCTGCTCCAAAAATGGCCGGCATAGCCAGCAAAAAACTAAAACGCGCAGCACGCTCTCTCTCCATACCCTGAAAAATCGCGGCGGAAATAGTTGATCCCGATCTTGAAACACCCGGAATCAAAGCCGCTGACTGCGCAATACCAATTATAATCGCCTGTTTCCAACCCACTTTAATATTATGTTTATATTTTTTCAGTACACCTTCGGCAATTATAAAAACTTCCGCAACAATAATCATAAAAAGACCTACATACAAAGTATTTCTAAACAAATAATCGATTGCATCCCCGAAAAACAAACCCACAACAACAGCGGGAATCGTACCAAGGACTATATATCCTATAAGTTTTTGATATTCTTTATATTTCGGCTTTTTCTTAACTACACGGATAAAACTTAAAAAACCCATGATCAAACCGACAAAATCCTTCCAGAAATAAATAATAATCGCAGCCAGAGTTCCGATATGCACAGCGACATCAAAACTTTTTAGAGCCTCAACATCAAGACCAAGCAAAGCTTCACCGAATATCAAATGCCCGCTTGAAGAAATCGGAAGAAATTCAGTTATACCCTGAACAAGTCCTAAAATTAGTGCCTGAAAAAAACTCATATTTTAATGTTTAAATGACCTGATTCCGGTAAATACCATTGACATTCCAAGTTCATCAACACGTTTGATAACTTCTTCATCCCTTATTGAACCCCCGGGCTGGATAATCGCCACAATGCCCGCTTCATTGGCCTGTTCAACACCGTCCGGGAACGGAAAAAAAGCATCGCTGGCCATAACAGCGCCCTTGTTTCGCTTACCGCCTTTGAAAGAAGCTATGTTTACGGCATCAACACGCGACATCTGGCCTGCACCGATACCTGTTGTTACACCGTTTTTAACAAAAACAACGGAATTCGATTTAACGTGTTTAACAATATTCCGTGCAAGCAGCATATCCATAATCTGCTGTTTTGTAGGCTTTTTTTTGCTGACAACCTTTAAATCTTTCGAAGTGACTTTTTTTGTATCGGCATGCTGAATCAAAATTCCGCCCGCTACTTTTTTTATATCGATTTTTTCAGGATCGCGCTTTAATGGTCCGGTTTCCAGAATTCTCAGATTTTTGCGTTTTGATAATTTTTTAAGAGAACTTTTTGTAAAAGAAGGTGCTGCAATTATCTCAACAAACATTTTTTCTTTTCTAATATAATCGGCGATTTTATCGTTACATGGACGATTAAGCGCAATAACACAGCCAAAGGCTGACATGGGGTCAACTTTATGCGCTTTTATAAAGGCGTTTTCAATTTTATGATTGATAGCCACGCCACATGGATTGGTGTGCTTAACAATGCACGCGGCAGGGTCTTTAAAATCCTTCACAAGTTCAAGCGCCGCATCGGTATCAATAATATTATTATACGAGAGCTCTTTGCCGTGCAGCTGTGTTGCATTGGTCACATTTGGCTGTTTATTCTGCGGATTTTTAAAGAAAACCGCTTTTTGATGAGGATTTTCACCATACCGCAATTTAAACTGTTTTTCGTAATGAAGATTCAAAAGTTCTTTACCTCCGGTTTGTTTTCTGAAATAAGTTGAAATCGCTTCATCGTACCTGTAAGTGTGATCAAAAGCTTTTGAAGCGAGTTTTTCGCGAAGTTTAAGTGTTAGTTCGCATTCTTTTTCAAGCTGTCTGGCAACTTTTGTATAGTCTTTCGGATCGGTTACAATCCCTACATATTTATAGTTTTTTGCAGAGGCTCTTACCATACTCGGCCCTCCTATATCAATATCTTCTATTATTTCTTTGTGAGTTGAATGCTCTTTTTCAACCGTTTTTTCAAACGGATACAAATTCACGACAACAAGGTCAATAAGCTTCATTTTATGCGCAACAACATCATCCATGTGTTTTTTGTTTTCACGATCGGCAAGAATTCCTCCATAAATCATAGGATGTAATGTTTTAACACGGCCATTCATCATTTCGGGAAACTTGGTATAGCTTGAAACATTCTTTACTTTAATGCCGGCTTTTTTTAGTTCTTTCGCAGTTCCGCCGGTCGATAATATGTCGATTCCCAGTTTTGAAAGTTTTTCGGCAAAGGGTATTATTCCGGTTTTATCTGAAACGCTTATTAATGCGTGTCTGACAGTGTGATGAGTATCTTTGGATTTAGGCATAGCGCGTTGATTAATTATTTTTTATGAACAGGGTCATAACCTCCCTTACTGCAGGGATTGCATCTTAATATTCTCCACAGACCCATTGGAACTCCCCTAATTACTCCGTAATCTTTTACGGCTTCGTATGTGTATTGTGAGCAGGTTGGCCGGTATTTGCAATATCCGTAAGGAAATAATTTTTTTAATGGTCCGTGGTCAAAGGACAAGGTTTTTTGCCATATTCTTATCAGAAAACACACGACAAAACGTGGAAAATAAAGTATCCCTAACAGTATTTTTTTAATCGTTTTCAAGCCGGTTCTTTTAAAAGACCTAAATAAGTTTAGATGAAAGAATCTCCGATGTAAAGAATTAATGCAGCTTTACTATTTTACCAGTAATTTCCCGGGTATTTTTTTACTCCGCCGTCACGAACCTCAAAGTGCAGGTGTATTCCGGTGCGTCCGTAAACTCTTCCCGTATTACCCATTCTTCCGATTACTTCGCCCTGACCAAGTGTTTGTCCGGCGCTAACCGTAAGATAATCGAGGTGAGCATAAAGAGTCTGCACTCCGTTTCCGTGATCAATAATTACATGGTTTCCGTATCCGCCACCCCAGGTACCGGAAGAAGCTTTAACAACCGTACCACCTGCTGCAGCCCAGATTGGAGGTTTTGAAGAATCAGCTATATCAACTGCGCGGTGCCATGAATAATAGCCCTGAGTGATTGATCCGCGGGTAGGATATATAATAAACTTACCGACTGCCGGGGTTGCAGTGGTGTTCTCCAGTGTAACACGTGTTGCTGTTGTTGATCTTACGGCTGTAGTACTTCGTCCCGCTGAATTTGCAACTACCGGTGCGGGAGGTGCCAGCAATTTACCGCCCGGAACAAATATTTTTTCTCCTGCAGCAAGAGTTTCCGATTGAAGTGCGTTTTGTCTTACAATATCTTCTTCAGGAATTTCATATAAAGAAGCAACCTTGGCAAGTGACTGTCCGCTCTTTACAGTATGAGTAACTCCGTCAACGGGTGGAATCGCAAGATCCTGACCCACCTTTAATATACTTCCGGTTCCAAGATCGTTCTCCCACATCAAAGTTTTTGTTTTAAGTCCGTATGTTTCAGCTATTGTTGATAAAGTTTCTCCGCTTTGCACCGTATGTGTTGCTTTGTCGGTCATTTCGCTTCTGTCCGCCACATTGGTTTGAGGATTAACTGGAATCATAAAACCCGCATCATCGGCAATTATATTAGATGAAGCAATTATCGGACCTGAAGACATCTGTTCGTAAGTAAATCCGGAATCTGAAAATGCTATATTGGGTGTAAAAGAAGTAACAACTACAAAAAAGGCTACAAACGCAAGAGCTCTTTTTATAATTTGAGTGTCGGAAACAACTCTGTTCTGCAGCTTTTTATTTAATTTGAATTTCGGAAGTTTAATTACTCTGACAAATCTTAATGCCATTGTATTAACTTTCGAAAAGTTTTTCTTGTGTCTTGCTTTTCTTGCAAGCCGATTTACCTGTAGTTTTTCCGAGTAGATATTTATTTGGATGTTCTCCTGTATTAACACCGTACTAATCATAATTGTCTTTATCTTTTCCGGTGCGGCAGACAGCGCCTGATATCTATGACATCCAATTTAAAACGGTAACAGAGTTTATTCGTAATTGCAATTGGGTGTCAAGAGAAAGTTATCCTTATTTTTTAAATATCACCTTTTAATATTATATATGGGCAGCCTATTGGGAAATAGGGGTTTAACTTGACCAAAACAAGGTATATTTTATAAAAATATCAACGGTTTTACCCGTTTTAAACTTGACACCTAATTTTAGTCTTAAAATAAAGCAAAAAAAGTGTATGTATAATCAAAAAAAGTGAAAATTGGAAAAGAACATTAAATTTTTTACACTTGACGCATCTGCGGGAAATTATCTACTTATACTCCATAATACTTCATAAATTTGATTGATCGTATGAGAAAGCTCTTTGCTCTTGATTACAACTCCAAGGTATGGAGCTTGAGTTGAGATCATTGAAAACTCATCTCCATATATTAAAATAGTACTTTTAAACTTGAAATTTTTTGGAAGGTAACGCATTTCACGAAGCTCTTCTTCCTGAGCCCGCCTGCGTTTTTTTGAACGCACATTCTCAAAAACAAGCATACGGATTTTTATGCCTTTTTTTATTCTTGTAGGTATGTAGTATTCATTATCATATCGGTCAACATCATGTACGTTAATAAAATCATTATAAGAAGATAAAAATAAAATTTCTTTTTTTGCCTTTTCTATCGAACGTGTACAAATATCAAAAAAACCCTGCATGCCCTCGTAAAACTGAACTTTCGGTTTGTTATCTTCAACAGCATCAATATTCTGAAGTATGGGCAGCATATTATTAAGTATGTTTTCTTTTAGGCTTAAATCCGATTTTTGCTGATTTAAAAGTTCACTGAATTTTTGCGGATCTTCAGCAAACAAAAGCCTTTTTTTGCCTTTTCTTGTTTCACCCATCAAACCCTTTTTTCTTAATCGGTCGGAAACAAAATGTACAGTAGAACGGTTAAGTCTTGCGCATCTTGCAAGTTTTTGAATACCGGAAGGGCCGAGTTCGAGGCTCGTCAAATAAGTGTCGGCCTCTTTTTCGTTTAAACCAAATTGTTTAAGCATGCTGACAATTTGTTCCATAATTAAGGCTTAAGAAATAAATATCCCGAAGCTCTCATTACAACAAAATGTTAATACTTTCTATTAAAATTTACAAACAAAAAAAATAATATTGCCAATAATGCAAAATCTTATTATAATAATCGAAAATATAATTTCATTTTAAACTATGGCGTCAATCAAAGATTACAAAATAGCAACCCTCGGCAGTCACAGCGCCCTTCAAATACTTAAAGGAGCCAAAGATGAGGGTTTTGAAACTATCTGCATATGCATGAAAGGCAGAAGAAAACCCTATGAAAGCTATAAAATAGCTGATGAAATTATTGAAATAGATAATTTCAGTGAATTCTTTGAATTACAGGAAAAGCTTAATAAAGAAAAGGCAATACTTATCCCTCACGGATCGTTCGTTACTTATATAGGGCCGGAAAAAATGAAGGAACTCACAATAATGCACTATGGCACAAAAGGCATTCTGGAATTTGAATCGGACCGGGACAAAGAACGTGAATGGCTGCTTGCTTCGGGATGCAAAATGCCGCGAATTTTCGAAACACCCGAAGATATTGACAGACCCGTTATTGTTAAATTCCATGGGGCACAGGGCGGAAAAGGTTATTTTATTGCCAACTCAACCGATGATTTTTATGAAGGTATCAAAGATTATCCGGGCGATGAAAAATATGTTTTGCAGGAATATATAGTAGGTGTGCCCATGTATACTCATTATTTTTATTCAATATTAAATGATGAACTTGAAATAATGAGCTTTGATAAACGTTATGAATCAAATGCGGACTCAATCGGCCGAATCTCGGCCCAGGATCAGCTAGATGCAAATATAAGAACTTCATATACGATTACAGGTAATATACCTGTAGTTATTCGTGAATCTATTCTGCCGCAGGTGTTTGAAATGGGTGAAAATGTTATAAAAGAATCACGAGAACTCGCCGGCAAAGGGCTTTACGGGCCTTTTTGCCTCGAAGCGATAATCGATCCGAACTTAAATTTTTACGTTTTTGAAATCTCGGCCAGAATCGTTGCGGGAACCAACCCTTTTGTTAACGGCTCTCCTTATACATGGCTGAGATACAACGAACCGATGAGCACGGGCCGAAGAGTTTGCCGCGAGCTCAAACAGGCAATCGAACAGGATAGGTTGGAAGAGATTTTAGGATAATTAGCTTGTAGCAAATGATCTTCAGAGGGACTTATGTTATAATGCGGCCACTGAAATTAAACCAACCTTTAAATGGATATCTCAAAAATTTTGGAAAAATATAATAAAGAAGACATAACAATCGGTGTACTTGGTGGCCACAGCGCACTTGATGTGTGCCATGGAGCCAAAAGCATGGGCTTTAAAACAGTGGCGGTTTGTATGAAAGGCCGTGAAAAAACTTACAATAAATATTATAAATCAAGAGAGGACGGCCGCGGATGCATTGATGATGTAATAATGGTTGATCATTTTAAGGATATTGTTAAGCCGGAAGTTCAGGAAGAGCTCCGCAAACGAAACACCATTTTTATTCACAACAGATATTTTTGGGTTTATTGCAATTTTGAAGAAATTGGAAATGATTTTAAAGTGCCTATTTACGGAACGCGTGAAATGCTGAAGCTCGAAGAGCGCGATGTAGAAAAAAATCAGTATTATTTATTGGAAAAAGCGGGAATCAGAATCCCTGAAATCTTCGAAAAACCCGAAGATATCGACAGACTTTCAATCATAAAAGTTAACGAGGCCGAGCGCGGATACGAACGTGCTTTCTTCCTTGCAAATAACCTGGTTGATTACCAAAACAAGTCAGATGAACTTATTGAATCCGGGACAATAACAGAAGATTCATTAAAAAATGCCGTTATTGAAGAATATATTGTTGGAGCGCATGTTAACTGCAATTTATTTTATTCGGTTATTAACGATGAACTTGAACTTATGGGAACAGACACTCGCCGCCAGACCAATCTGGACGGACTTTTGCGGCTTCCCGCTACGGAACAAATGGAATTGCTCAAATACATGAAGCCGAAACTGATAGAAACGGGACACTACGCCGTTACAACAAAAGAATCAATTTTAGAAAAGATTTTCGATATCGGTGAAAAATTTGTAAGTTTAACGAAAAAAGAAGCAGCTCCGGGCATGATAGGCCCTTTTGCTTTGCAGGGCGCTGTTTCAGCTGAATCAGGCAAAGAAGAAATCGTGATTTTTGATGTCAGTATGCGTATTCCGGGGTCTCCGGGTACAAAATATACTCCTTATACTTCATATCTTTGGGGCCGGGGATTAAGCTACGGAGAAAGAGTTGCTATTGAAATTCGCGATGCAATCGATCAAAATAGACTTCCCGAAATATTAACTTAAACGTTTATGCGCGTTTTATTATTAGCTGCGGGCAGGTCAAAACGTATGCAGCCGATTCCGGACAAGAACTTCTTATTGTTTAATGGTAAGCCTCTTATTGTGCATCAGATTCATGCGCTTATGGACGCGGGATTTGATGACTTTGTCGTGATAGGGGGAAAGCATAATTTGAATAGATTACGTGAATTGCCTGACAAGCACAATTTCGGCGCGATTAAATATCAGGTTGTTGAACAAAAAAATCTTGACGAAGGAATGGCGGGTGCGGTACTTGCAACAAAGGATATTCTTGATGATGAGCCTGTTTGTATTGTGAGCGCCAATGATGTTGTTGATAAAAAAGCTTACGGCATGGTTTTAGAAGAAGCTCTTAAAGCTGATGCCGAAAGCCTTATTGTAGGCAAAAAAGTCGATTCGTATTTTCCCGGCGGTTACTTAGAGATTGATGATAACGGCATGATTAAATCGATTATTGAAAAGCCTGAGCCCGGGAGTGAGCCGGGCGATCTTGTAAATATTGTTATCCATTGCCATAAATCCCCTGCCAAATTGGTTAAGGTGATTGAACAAACGGAGTCGAACAATGATGACCGTTACGAAGTGGCTTTGGATAAATTGATTAAGGATGGAAGCCGCATGAAAGCCCTTGAATTTGATGGCTTCTGGCAGCCGATTAAATTCCCGTGGCATGTGTTTAAGGTTATGGACTTCTTTTTTGAGAATATGGATAAGCATATTAGTGAAGAAGCAACGATTGCCGATACAGCCGTGATTAAAGGGAATGTGCTTATTGAATCCGGAGCAAAAATTTTTGATAATGCTGTTATTAGCGGCCCCGCCTATATCGGTAAAGGTGTGATTGTTGCGAACAATGCTCTGGTTCGAGGCTCTATGGTAAATGAGGGCGGCGTTGTCGGGTATTCTACAGAGATAGCGCGGTCTTATTTGGATCGCAATGTTTGGACCCATACAAATTACATCGGAGATAGCGTGATTTGCAGAAATGTCAGTTTTGGAAGCGGCGCGGTAACAGGCAATTTAAGGCTGGATGAAGATGAGATCAGCTTAAATGTTAAAGGCGAAAAAATGGGAACCGGAACAAATAAATTCGGATTGGTTTGCGGTGAAAATATAAGGGTGGGCATAAATACTTCATTTATGCCGGGAATTAAAATAGGTTCGAATACGATTATCGGACCGAGCTTGAGCATTGGCCAAGATATAGAGAAAGGGAAATTTGTGAAAGGTCGCGTAGAATTAGAGATAAGGGATAATAAAGCTCGGCTGGATGCGGGTGCACGTGAGAAAATGATGAAAAAGTTAGGGTAGAGTTAAATAAAAGAATAATTAATAAGTACGTATAAATAATCGTTAGGTGCAATTGCTGCCCGCTTGTAATTCACTAATTATGATTAAAACTATGGATCATCAGCTCGCAAAACACATAGAGGATTTAGAGGTTTTATTATTAAAGCCAGAAGTTCGCAGATCAGTAGAAAAAATCAGTGAATTGCTCGCTGATGATTTCGTTGAATTTGGTATGTTCGGAAAAATCTACTCTAAGCAGGATTTCGTAGAGCTTTTGCCAAATTCAGAAGATGAAAAATTCGAGAGATATAAAGCTTCTGATTTCAAAACAAGAGAAATAGATCCAGACACAGTACTTCTAACATATAAAGCATCTATCGAATTTCTAAAAACTAATGAAACAATTTGGACACTTCGTTGTTCAATCTGGCAAAAGCGTGACGAAAACTGGCAAATGATTTTTCATCAAGGAACAGTTATAAAAGACACGGGCAACAACAACACCTAATGTTCTCCATACTCCCGTGCTTTTTTAACAAACCGTAATAACCAGCCATATACGATTCCTCCTATTTAACGTCCTTCCATTCGGCCAAATCTTAACGCCCAAAAATTTCAATCCGCTTGAAGCTTTAACGACTATTGGCTTTTTAACAGTCAATTTCAGTTCATCGGTCAAAAACGAAATCACACTATCAAACTTGTGAATGAAACAAGAATATTTCTATTACAGTTTATCTGGAGTTTAAAGTATTTGAAGATAAAAATAAAGGCCCCGCCAAGGCGGGACCTAAA
>CAYFUK010000041.1:0-9982 GCA_964346325.1 uncultured Candidatus Peribacteria bacterium
CAGTGAGCTGTTACGCACTCTTTAAATGAATGGCTGCTTCTAAGCCAACATCCTGATTGTATACGTAATTTTACAACCTTTACCACTTAAGCTATATTTGGGACCTTAGATGATAGTCTGGGCTGTTTCCCTTTTGACAATGGCACTTAGCTGTCACTGTCTGACTCCTGTGAAAGTCACACGGGTATTTGAAGTTTATCTAGGTTTGGTAGACTTATTTCGCCCCCTAGCCTAAACAGAGCTCTACCCCCCGTGCTATTAACACAAGGCTAGCCCTAAAGCTATTTCGAGGAGAACCAGCTATTGCCGAGTTCGATAGGAATTTCTCCGCTATCCACAGCTCATCCCCCTATTTTGCAACATAGGTGGGTTCGGCCCTTCTCCATCTGTTACGATAGATTCAGCCTGGCCATGGATGGCTCACTCGGTTTCGGGTATAGTGCATGACACAAAATCGGATTATTAATCCTCGCTTTCACTGTGACTACGGGTATAACTCCCTTAATCAAAGCGCCATACAGCTAACTCGTTGGCCCGTTCTACAAAAAGTACGCCGTCACCCCGCTAAGCGAAGCTCCGACTCTTTGGAAGTATAGAGTTTCAGGTACTATTTCAACTCCCTAACAGGGATACTTTTCACCTTTCCCTCACGGTACTAGTCCGCTATCGATCACCAAATCTATTTAGCCTTACCCCGTGGTCGGGGCAGATTCAAACCGGGTTACACGTGCCCGATCCTACTCAGGAACATCCTACATTTCTAATTTATTTTCACTTACGTGGCTATTACACTCTATGGCTGACCTTTCCAGGTTCCTTCAGTTAATAAAAAAAGAAATGATATTGGAGTCCTACAACCCCACTTATCGAAATATGTGGTTTGGGCTGATCCCTGTTCGCTCGCCACTACTAAGGGAATCGCATATGCTTTCTTGTCCCTGGATACTAAGATGTTTCAATTCTCCAGGTGACCATCCTAAAAAAAGGATCTATGAACATGACTTCATAGGGGTTACCCCATTCGGAAATCTTCGGGTCAGAGCTTGCTTAGCAGCTCGCCGAAGCTTATCGCAGCTAGCTACGTCCTTCATCGGAATTTGGTGTCTAGGCATCCACTCTATACTTATAAGTAACTTATAACAAAGTGAACTTAACTTTTGACTAGCAATTTGTATTAACAACAAATCGCTAATCTATTTAAATTGCTTTTGTTCCTTATTTTCAATGATCAATTGTAAAAAAAAAGTGTGTATTTATGTACACACTCTTTCGACCTAAAAATTGCGTAACGTTTTTTACGTTTTCAAGTGAAAGAATATGTACAATTTTTTTCGCATAAAATAGCTAAGAACTAATTTGATAGCTTTAGGATTATATAAAATCATATAATTCAAGTCAAGGTTTTTTTTAAATTTTTCAATTATCGCATCCGCCGCAAGCAGTACAACTTGCTTCTCCGTCATCAACCTTTGCACTTGATATCTCGCAGCCGTTACAATTACATGATACTTCATAGTCGCAACCGCCAACCATAACTCCCACTGCCATCATTACCGCTGCTATTTTACCTCTTTTTTGATTCAAATAAGATAGTATGGTGCGGTTTTGTTGGTCTGGATTCATTTGTTCAGCAGCCGATTTATCGGAATTTTCATTTTTATATTCCATAAAATAATAATTAATATTATATAAGTTAAGATACAATACTAACATTTTTTATAAAATTGTCAACCTATTCTGGAGGCATAAAGAATATGGGACCAAAAACCGTTTTCATAAACGACTGTAAAGTACCGGTACTATATAATAAGGTAATTATAAAAACCGCAACTCCCAATAAAAGAATTAAAGTATATGTGCCGCCCGAACCAAAATATTTTTCTGCAAATCCTATGCTGCCGGTAAAACTTTTTATTTTGGCTCTGTAAATGATGATCAAAAAAGATAAAGGAAATCCAATGATTGCAAATATAATTTTATCCATTACAGCTTAAGTTATATACTTAATATATTGTACCACAATGGATAAAATTTAATAAACTATTGTGATCCTTCGAGCTCGGTTATTAATGAGGCTCCTTTTTGTCCTCTTTCGCTGGCATCATCAATCGCCTTTCTGCATGATTCGGCTTTTCCCGGTTTATCATTTAATTCTGCCGTATCTTTTGCCTTGCTTAAATTCCTTTCAACACCGAATGATTTATTATTTAGAATTTTGCATGCTCTATAGGCCCGATCAAATAAAATATCTTCATTGGCTTGTCCACTTCGACTATTAAAACGTTCGGCTCCTTCAATACAGCGATCTTCCCATTTCTTAAGCATTTCAAGATCTTCTTTACCTGATTTGCCCGCGCACTTTTTATAATCACCCGCACATCCGATCACTCCGGGGGCAACAGCAACGATTGCAGACATTAACAAATATCTGATCTTTCCGTATCGGTTTGAAGAGTTTTTACAATTTTCCACCGAGTTGTTTTTTTGAATTGTTTTATCTAATTTCTCCATATTTAATAAATTAATAATATTAAAGAATTTTTATTTTGCCACTTATTTATAATTTTGTCAAGATGTATTTTGTGTAAATTATATTTAATATTATATTGCAGGTTTTTTTAAAAAAAAGTATGTTTGATTTAAGTTTGATTTAAAAAAATATGGAAACTGACAAAAACAGCTTATTTAAAAACAAATGGCTTAAATGGCTTTTGATTGTTATTGTTGCGGGAGTTATTTTATATTTATCTTTTTTCAGGGGGCAGGAACAAGAGTATGTTTTGGCCGAAGCAGTTAAAGGAGATATTATGCAGAGTGTTTCAGTTACCGGAACTATAAAGGCTGACCCGTCTTTGGATCTGCATTTTAAAAAACCCGGCACTGTTGAAGAAATACATGTTAAAGAAGGTGAAAGAATTGAACAAGGCGACTTATTGGCTTCTTTGGAAAATGAATCTCTTGCACTTGAAGTTGAAAGAATAAGAGCAAATTATAATTATGCGGTAGCACAATATAATCAAACCGAAGCAGGTTCAAAATCAGAAGAAATATTAATTGCCGAGGCTGACTTGCAAAGTGCCGAGGCAGCTTTACAGGCCGCATTGGTGGAACGGGAAAATACGGAAGAACTTGGAGATTCCAATGTTGAGTTGGCTCAAAAAGCATATGACAAAGCGGAAAAGGATTATAAAAATACAGTTGAACTCGCTGAAAAAGAAATTGCCAAACTCGATCTGTCAGGTGAAAACACGCAGACCATAGCGCTTGATAGCGCTTATACAAGTGCGATGTCGCAACTTGACACATTGTTCACAAAGATGCAGGATGCACTGTTATCAGCGGAAAATATTCTTGGTGTAAGAGGTGCCGGTTATTACTACATGCCTCAAACAACAAAAAATCAGCTTATTTTTAAATATCACGCACCCGCTGAAGACGATTATGAATCGGTATTAACATTATACAATACACTTGGCTCTGATCCTGAAAATGAAGAGCTCAATGCCGCGATCGACCGGGGCTTAAAAGCAGCTGATTCCATTTTGTTGCTTCTCTCACAGACAAGCATAGCTCTTGAAAATCTTGCTATTTCAAGAAGTGATCGCGATGCCCTTGTACTTGAACTTTCCAATCATTCCGGTACGCTTTCGCAATCTACCTTAAATTTAGAAGAAACAAGATCTACAATAAAGAAGTTAACAACAGGTTCGGAGCAGGATATAGAAACATTAAGACTTTCCTACCAGCTTCAGGTTGATGCAGCCGGGAGCGCTTTGGAACAAGCTGAAACAACTCTTGAACAGGCTAAGCTGAATGCGGAAATTGCCGATAACAATGTCCGAGCCAAAGTAGCATTAAAAAAAGCGGCCGTTGATTCCGCCAAAGCAAATCTGAGTTTAAAAAGGTCGCCTGTAAGAGCAGTTGACCTGGCTCCTCTGGCAGCTCAAATATCGCAGGCTGAGGCCTCTTTGAAAATTGCTCAAAAAGAACTTGGAGAAAGTCAGCTTCACGCTCCGATTGACGGTATAGTAACTTTTATTTATGGAAAAATCGGCGAAAATATTGCCCTGACGGAAACTTCATTAAAACCCTTTCTATCTATACAGGCCGACAATTTGATTGTGGAGGCAAATGTTCCCGAAACCGACATTGTGAAGGTTGCGGCCGGAGATGATGTTGAAATGACAATTGATGCATTTGATTTCACTGAAAAATTAAAAGGCGAAGTTATTTACATCGACCCTGCTGAAACAATTATTCAGGGTGTTATTTATTATGAAATCAAAACCGCATTCGATATTGATAATCCTGAATTAAAATCAGGTATGACAACGAATCTGGAAATAATAACCGATAAAAAAGAAAATGTTCTTAAAATCCCCACGCGAGCAGTTAAATTCGAAGATGAAAACAGATATGTTGATATTTTATTAAACGGCAAATCCAAAAAGGTTAATATTAAAACCGGGCTGGAAAGTGATCAATATGTTGAAGTTACCGAAGGCCTGAAACAAGGAGATAAAATAATCACATTCGTTAAATAATGAATAAAAAAGAACCGTTATTATATACAAAAGGAATAAAAAAATCTTATGGAGACGGTGTTAAAACCGAAGTTTTAAAAGGTGTTGATATCGAAATTTTCGAGAAAGAATTTATTACAATTATGGGCCATTCGGGAAGCGGCAAATCCACTTTAATGCACATTCTGGGTTTTTTGGATGTTCCTGATGAAGGAAAATATATTTTTGAAAATAAAGAGACCTCAAAATTTAACGAAGAAGAACTTGCCGATATCAGAAATAAAAAAATTGGGTTTGTGTTTCAGACTTTTAATCTTTTACCCAGAACATCCGCTCTGGATAACGTAAGACTACCAATGATATATGCCGGAGTACCGGAAAAAGAACAAGCAAAGAGAGCTAAAGAAGCATTGGAATCGGTCGGCCTCGGACATCGCCTTGAAAATTTATCAAACGAATTATCGGGAGGTGAACAACAAAGAGTAGCAGTAGCAAGAGCATTAATTAATAAACCCAGACTTATACTTGCAGATGAACCAACCGGGAACCTCGACAGCAAATCAACAAAAGAAATAATGGGTGTTTTTGAAGATCTGCATAAACAAGGGCACACGCTTGTGGTTGTAACTCACGAGGATGACGTTGCATCACATGCTGAACGAATTATCAAAATTCATGATGGTGTTTGTGAAACCTGTGATAAATGAATATATTCCTAACAATAAAACTGGCAATTCGCGGGCTTCTTGTTAACAAGATGCGCGCTTTTTTGACACTGCTTGGAATTATAATAGGGGTAACAGGAATTATAGTTATAATCGCCGTAGGCAACGGCGCTGAATCACTAATAACAAATCAGGTTAAATCTATCGGAACAAACTTAATCGGCATTTTACCGGGCGGAGGAGATGACGAAGGCCCTCCGGCAGCTTTATTCGGAATAGTTGTAACGTCCTTAAAAGCCGAAGATGCTATTGCGTTACGCGATATACCTCATGTTGAGGCGGTTTCGGGTTATAACAAAGATGTTGAAACAATAGTTTATAAAAATCGTAAGACAGAATCTACCGCAAACGGAGTTTTTTCAGATTATCCGATTGTTGAAGATGCAATTATGGAACAAGGGAGATTTTTTAATGAAGCTGAAGATGCTTCATTAGCTAAAGTTGTTGTTCTGGGCAACGAAGTTAAAAAAACTTTATTTGGTGAATCCGACCCTGTGGGTGAATCTGTAAAAATAAGGAATCATTCTTTTAAAGTTATCGGATATTTTCAGGAAAGAGGGGTTTCAGGATTCAGTAATGCCGATAGTGAAATTTATATACCCAATAAAACAATGCAAAAGTTAGTTCTTGGAGTGAATCATATAGCTCTGGCACGTGTAAAAGTTGATGACAGCGAAAATGTACCTTTGGTTGTGGAATCAGTAAAAAGCACACTACGGGCAAGGCACGGGATTGGCCCTGAAGAAAAAGACGATTTCACTATAGCAAGCCAGGCTCAGGGTTTGGAAACAATCGGCAATATAACCGGAAGCCTTAAGCTGTTTTTAACCGCTATTGCAGCTATTGCTTTAATTGTGGGCGGAATCGGCATTATGAATGTTATGTACATTTCAGTAACTGAAAGAACACACGAAATAGGTTTAAGAAAAGCTCTCGGTGCTCAGCGAAGAGATATTTTAAATCAGTTCCTGATTGAATCTGTTGCAATAACAGGCCTGGGTGGGCTTATAGGAATTGCTCTGGGACTTATAATATCCGTTCTTGTAGCCTTTGTAATACAGGCTCTTGGTTATTCATGGGATTTTATATTAACAATGGAATCAATTATATATGCAGTTGGTGTTATTGCGGCAATAGGTATTACATTCGGATACGCACCAGCAAAACGCGCATCACAAAAACGCGCAATAGAAGCATTACGTTATGAATAAATATGATTAAAACCGATGAAATAAAACTGGTTATAGATACAGCCAAACAAGGCCTTACCACAAATATGGGCCGGACTGTTTTAACAACCATAGGAATAATTATAGGTATTGCCACGATTGTCATAGTTCTTTCAGCGGGACGTGGGCTTGAGAGATTTGTTCTGGACCAGATAGAAAGTTTTGGAGCCGATACGATAGAAGTTGAGATTAAAATTCCGAATGTATCGGATTTTGAAATGGCCAGCGCCTTTGTTGGAGGCGCTGAAGTAACAACTTTAAAAGTGGAAGATTTTGAAGCGTTAAAAGAACTTCCGAATATTGAAAATTTTTATGCAGGTATACTAGGACAGTTTAAAAGCGTTTACAAAAATCAAACAAAAACATCAATGATTTTTGGTGTAACAGCCGGTATGCCCGAAATTGACCGTGAATTGAAAATAGCAAGCGGAAGATTTTTTAATTCACGAGAAGACCGGGCACAATCAAAAGTGGTTATACTAGGGAGTGCAGTTAAAAAAGAGTTATTTGCCACTGAAAACGCAGTTGATAAAACAATAAAAATAAATCAGATAAATTTT
Source organism: uncultured Candidatus Peribacteria bacterium (assembly GCA_964346325.1). Taxonomy (GTDB): domain Bacteria; phylum Patescibacteriota; class Gracilibacteria; order UBA1369; family PNNO01; genus JAUVDZ01. Next base: position 7,038 of record CAYFUK010000041.1, read on the forward strand.
AAAGTAATTGGAGTTGCCGAAGAACGCGGCAGTGTATTTTATTTTAATTTTGATGAAATGATTTACATGCCCCTGCAAACGGCACAGAAACAATTACTCGGGGTTGACCATGTTTTATATGGATTTTTAAGTCTTGTTGATACTGAGAAAAGTGAAGAAACAGTTGCGGCAATAAATTACGTTATGAGACAAAGACACAACATTCCTCCAAACGAACCTGATAAAGATGACTTCAGAACAACAAGCATGAAAGAAATACAGGAAATCACTGGTGTGGTTACTTTTGGAATGACTTTGCTGGTCTTGGCTGTGGCTGCAATCTCATTACTGGTTGGAGGTGTTGGTATTATGAATATTATGTATCTTTCCGTTATGGAAAGAACACACGAAATAGGCCTGCGTAAAGCGATTGGTGCAAAAGCCGGCTTAATAAAAGCACAGTTTCTTGCCGAATCAATAATAATAACGGGAGTAGGAGGAGTTATTGGAGTTATTATCGGTACCTTTATAACTATTTTATTGGATATAACAGCCAGATTTCAGGGATTCGATTTTGGTCTTACAATTACTTTTGATGCTATTTTGGTAGGATTGGCCGCAGCTGTGTTATTTGGTATTATTTTTGGATTATACCCCGCAAGAAAAGCCTCCGCCCTAAAACCCGTTGATGCATTAAGGTACGAATAAAAAAATTCACCTTTTAAAAGCGAATTTGTACTGGTGGGCTTGCGTGGACTTGAACCACGGACCTCGTCGTTATCAGCGACGCGCTCTAACCAGCTGAGCTACAAGCCCCGATTGATTATTCATTTCAAAATCAGCCTGATTATTTTGCCAAATTAATATGTTATTTGCAAGTGGTTTTTGATTATGTATTATATATTCATGAAATTTATAAAAAAATTAAAAAAAGAAAAACAAATCCTGTTTATTGTGCTTATTTTAGCGATTTGGGCATGTGTAATATTTTTCAAATATGGTGGACAAAGTCTATTAATCCACTATTTATGGCCGTTTATTGTTGCAGGCTCAGCTATCCTTTTATTTAAAAAAAATTGGCTTCGTAATAAAGTAAACCGATTACACATTTTTGGAATATTAGCCATATTCGCTTATTTGGTTACTTTTATTTTTGATCTGTCCTCTTCCGATGGTTCACTTGAACTTATGAATATAACTTTTGGAATACTGCTTGCGTTTTTATTAAGCAATGTAAAATGGAATGACAAAACATTTAAATGGCTTTTTGCCGCAATAATTATAATTGTATGTTTGATTGATCTATGGGGTATTATTAACTATGCTGGCGGTCACCCCTTTAATAGGCTGGTAGGCCCTTTAATAAAACCGAACGAAGCATTCTCCGGATTTCCGAATCTTGCTGCAAATCTGAATTTATTAGCTTTATTACCTGCATTTTATTTTTTTATCAATGCACATTATAAATCACGATTAATATCTTTTGGCGTTATTCTGGCAAATATGGTTATTGTAACAAGCTTATTCTTAACTTATTCTAGGGCTGCATGGTTTGCTGCAATTTTTATTCTGGCTTTATCAATTATTTTTTTGGGAATAAAATTCGGAAAAAACCGGCGTATTATTATTAAATACCTATTACATGCAGTTTTTATCCTGTTTTTTAGTATTGCTTTATTTATTGGAATAAACAATGTCCGCTCTTATAGCCAAAGCATTGTTGATACAGGTGAAAAAATTTCCTTTCAATCAGAAGATCAGACCAGTTCGATAACTGAAAGGATTGCTTCTATTAAAAGAAGTATTAATATGACAATAGAAAATCCATTAACCGGAGTCGGATCCGGTAGCTATAATTTTATTTCCCAAAGCTATGAACAAAACTTTAATACACTTTCAAGCTATCCTTACAGCTTACCGTTCAAAATATTGGCTGAAAACGGCATGATAGCTTTTTCATTAATTCTTGTATGGATAGTCGGCTTGTTGTTTTTGGCTTTAAAAAGATCAAAAAATTATAAATTAATTGCAGTTTTAACAGTAATAACTTTATTCGTACATCATAGTATGGATAATAATTTTAATTTTTTTGCAGCAAGTCTGCCCACTTTTTTAATACTTGGAATGGTATGGCCCGATGCCCAAGGAAAATCGGTTTTTAAAAATATTTGGGTACTTATATTAATTTGCATTTTTAGTGTTTCAGGAATATTTTTCGTAATTCATGAAGGTTATTACGGGCTGGATTATATAAGAGGGAGAAACGCAGCAGGAGCGGGAAATCATGAATTGGCCGTTAAACGATACGAGAATTCACTGGGTATGTTTTATAACAGAGATGCAAGACTGGCAGCAGCCAAAAGCAATCTTGAATTGTATAAATCATTTGATCAAAATATTCACCTTGTTTCCGCAGAGAATCATGCTACAAAGTACATGCTAAACAATCATAATTTAGATAAAAGAGGTGCTCTGATCATTGCTGAAACACAAATCGAACAAAATAATTATTCTAAATGTCTTGATTTTGTTAATATGGCGGAAAATATAGGGGGTTCAAATAACTTAGAAATAGATTATTATAAACTGATTTGTACAAAAAATTTATACCAAAAGCAAAATTTAATTAACGAATTAATTCCAAAACTGAAAAAGTATTACGAATTATTAAAAGTTAACGCACATATGACAGTACTAACGGATAATCCAAAATATGCAGTTAAAATACTCGATTTAATCAGTGATCGAAACCCCGAATACCTTGCTTTTTATTATGAAATGCTTGATTTGGCCGTAATTGAAACAATGAAATTTCACAATAAATACGGAATTGATGCCGAGATACGATTCTGATTTTCCTTCAATCCCAATAATTAAAGAGCCACTTCCTTTTTTGGAGAGTGTCTCTTTTTGGTGGAGCTAAAGGGATTCGAACCCTTGACCTCCTCGGTGCAAGCGAGGCGCTC
>CAYFUK010000042.1:0-9870 GCA_964346325.1 uncultured Candidatus Peribacteria bacterium
TAGCCTTATTGTATTGAAAAACAAGCCAATATTTGCTATAATATAATGAAAATAAAAAAAAATATGAACATAAACTTCCCATCTTCAAAACCGAAGGCTGAAGAAACAGCTGCTGATGAATCCAAAAGAATAGCTGCGGAGAAACGTGAATTTCATAAAGATATAAAAAAAAGACGGGCATATCTTGCCAAGCTGGGTTCTTCAGAGGCAACTCCGGAAGAAGGTTTGGGTAAGATTCTTAAAACACTGCGCACTACCAAAGACGAATATATGTTTTTTGCCGCTGTTGAATGGTGCGTTAAAACAAGCTCAGCCTATTATGATAAAAGAAACCCGCTTTTGGCCTCAATGGTTAGAAATTATTATTTCAGAGAAAGTTCTTCAGTGGGAACTGTTTTGAAATATTATAAAAATTTTAATTCTGAAATTATCAAAGATTTATTAAAAAAACATAAATCAATCAATGCAAATTCAGCAGTAAGAAGCATGTCAAAAATGAATAAAAGTGATATTGCGGCTTTGGCAAAATATATGCCGGGTATTACCAAAAGAAAATTTGTTGCAAAAGCAAATTCACTGGGAGGAGAGTGGGTTGATAAAGTGCACAGAGAAAGCGATGTCAGGTCGGCTGATTATACAAAAAAAGCAAATTCATATCAAAAAGTTGTAGAGGTTTTGAATGCATCATTAAGAGGTAAGGAACCTGCAATTAAAGACCGGGCCGAAGTTAAACGGACACCTTTTAATCAACCTGCAAGACCGAAGCAAAAACCACCGGTTGTTCAGATTAAAAACAAAGATGAATCAATCTAACTCAGTAAAATGTTATTTCCTTTAATACAAACAGCACATGCACAGGTAAGCGGACAAGCGGTTGCAGGTGAGACCGAAAGCCAATTACAGGGTTTGTTTGATTTTTTTGTAGTTAAAATCCCTTCTTTTATAGCTGCTTTTATTGTTTTTGTACTCTTCTTTTTTATTGCAAAGGCAATTAAGGGAATAGTTGAAAGCAAGATGTCGCAACGCTTTGAAGATCATAAAGAAATGCAGATTTTGGCCGGAAGAACAGCCTCAACAACCACAATAATTGTTGGTGGAACAATAGCCTTGAATATAGCAGGTATTGATTTAACCGTAATTATTGCGGCAGCCGGTTTTGGTATCGGTTTTGCATTAAAAGATATAATTATAAATTTTTTGGCGGGAGTTTTCACACTTGCACAAAAGCAATATACAATAGGTGATTTTATTAAAGTTAACGATACTATCGGTAAAGTTATTGAAATTCAGGCACGTGCAACAGTTTTACAAGCTTTGGACGGCACCCGAGTGGTAGTTCCGAACTCGGAATTATTCACAAAACAGGTTGTTAGTTATACTTCCAATCCTTTCAGAAGAATTGAATTGGGAGTTGGTGTTGAATACGATACTGATTTGAATCTTGCAGTAAAGACCTGTTATCGGGCTCTTAAGAATACAAACGGAATTCTTATAGAACCTAAACCGGCTGTGTTAATTGATGAATTCGGTGAAAGTTCCATTAATTTAAAAATCAGAGGATGGGTTGAATCGCAGGGTGGCTGGCTTGCAATCAGAAGTGATTTGGCTGCAAATGTTAAAGCCGGATTTGATAAAGTCGGAATCAATATTCCGTTTCCTATCAGAACCATTGTCTACGATAAAGATTCAAAAGTCGAGCAGGAGGCCAATAAAGGCAAAGCACCAAAATGGATCGAAAAAGAGCGTCAGCCCGAAAAACAACAAAAACCCAAGGCTGCTCCTCAGCCTGCACCAAAACAACCTGTGTTGCAAAAACAGGCTTCCGGGCCTTCACAGCAAACCAAGCAGACAGGTGAGCCTGAACCGGCTCAACCCGCAGTTAAAAAGCAACAGAAAACACAAGAACAATCTCAGCAACAATCTCAGCAACAATCTGCCCCAAAGGCACCTTCGGTTGCACCCAAGTCGGAACGCGGCTCAAGCGTTGATAAACCCGGTGCGAGTTTTTTAAAAAGTTAAAGGAGAGGTAGCCAGGCTACCCCATGTAGCCAGGCTACCCCATCTAGCCTGGCTAGCGCGCGTAGCCTGGCTAGCGCGCGTAATTTTTCCCTATATAAAAAAAGCCCCCCTTTAGAGGGGGACAAAAATCGAATCCTATCAACATTCAATATTTATTTTTGTTTGAAGCTGAGAATTTTTTTGATTTTTGTTTTTTTCATGGAGACTATCCCATGAGGTTTTTAGCCTGCTTTGCTTTGGCGTATAAAAGTTTTTAGTCCTGCCACAGACCGTCTGTTTACGTGATGACTCATGTGCACAAGGGCAACAAGGTACCACCAGACAAAAGGTGAGCGGTTCGGGGAGTCGGATCCGAACCATCACAGAGCAGAAGATCTAAGTAATTAAAGCCTATTTAATTACTCTGCATTTTCTGCTATGTTTTTTGAGGTTCTTGTTGTCAAAGAAATTTTGGTTCCTGTAGGGCATGATCTCACCATGCTTTCTAATCTAGCGTTTCATATAATTATATAAAATTACCTTAAAATAGTCAAAATATATACATAGACATATTTTAAATAACCTTTCTTGTTATGAGGCTGATACCAATCAAAACACGTACAATAAAGGCAGATGATGAACTTGTTCAGCTCGTAAATAAACCTTTAAAAAATAAAGATATCTTGGTCATTGCTTCAAAAGTTTTAGCTTATTCACAAGGCAGAATACTGAACGCAAACAAAAATGATTTCGATAAAATTGTGCAAAAAGAAGCTAAAAAGCTATTTCCGACCAATTATTGTAATTTAACATTTAAAGACGGACATTTAATTCCCAATGCAGGAGTTGATAAATCCAATACTCCAAAAGGTAAAATAATATTATGGCCAAAAAATCCTTTTAAAGAAGCCGAAAATTTACAGAAAGAACTTCGCGAAAAATACAAATTAAGTAATCTTGGCCTAATCATAAGTGATTCCACATGCGCACCGATGCGTGTTGGAGTTCACGGAATATCAATAGGGCATTTTGGATTTGAGGGAGTAGAGGATGTTCGCGGCGCTAAAGATATATTTGGTAAGTCGCTTAAAGTAACCAGAAGAAATCTCGCTGACAGTCTTGCGGATGCGGCAACAATACTAATGGGTGAATCAAATGCCAAAATTCCTTTTGTTATAATCCGCGACGCACCTGTGAAATTTAACAATAAAAAAATAAAGCGCAGCTACATAAGGTTGAAATCCGATTTATATTACGGTATTTATAATAATGAATTCAAAAAATTTTTAGCCGGTTAGTTTATGTTTAAAATTGCAGTACTGGCTTCTACCAATGGTACTGATCTACAGGCGATTATCGATGAGATTAACAAAGGTAATATGCCTGATATAAAATTGTCTGTTGTAATAAGCGACAAAGAAGCCTCCGGAGCTTTAATCAGATCAAAGCAGCAGGGAATTAAAGCTGTTTTTGTGAATCCGGAAGGTAAAACACGTGAAGAATTTGATAAAGAAGTTGCCATTGTTTTAAAAGAGCATGAGGTTGATCTTATTTGCCTTATAGGTTATATGCGGATTTTATCGCCATGGTTTGTAAGAGAATTTGAAGGAAAAATTATAAATGTGCATCCCGCACTTAATATGCAGAAGTACACCGGTCCGGGAGCCATGAATCTGAATGTTCATCAGGCTGTAATTGAAAACGGAGAAAAAGAATCCGGCTGTACGCTTCATTATGTAACCGAAGAAGTTGATGCCGGCCCTGTAATTGCGCAGGCTGATGTAGTGGTCGATGAGCATGAAACTCCGGAAAGTTTAAAAAAGAAGGTTCAGGCGCAGGAAAAGCTTTTGTATCCAAAAGTTATAAGAAGAATAGCAAGAGGCGATGCTTAATTAAATCATTCGGCCAAATGCCACAGTATCAAATCGCCCAGATTTGTACCTGTTAATCCTGTTATTATTAAACCATCGGTTTCTTTAAAGAATTCGTATGAGTTATTGCGCTCAAGGTATTTTGAAAGGTTCATTTCTTTTTGTTTTGCTATTTTAAGTGTTTCACGGTTAGCTATTGCACCTGCGACCTTTTCAGGACATATACCGTCAACTCCGTCCGTGCCCGCGGATGCTATTGTAAAATCACGGTCTTCACTTAGTAGATTAAGGCATGCAAGTACAAACTGTTGGTTTCTGCCGCCGTAGCCGTGGCCCTTTACTTCAACAGTTGTTTCACCTGCCATTATATAAATTGTGTCCGAGGGTTTTAATTTGTTAAAAAGTATTTGCGCCTGACTGTTACAGTCACCTTCAAGGCTTGTTGTTAATATTTTTGCTTTTTTGCCTTCTTTTTCAAGATATTTAAACGCTTTAAGAGCTGCTGTTTCATGGTTCGCAAGAATGTGAGTCTCAACTTTTTCAACTTTGTTCGGTGTTTCAGGTTCGCCTTTTTCCAGATATTTTTTTACACTTTCCGGAACTTTATCGTAAAGCTTATGTTTTTTCAGAACTTCAATTGCATCTCTAAAAGAGGTCGGGTCGGGATAAAAAGGTCCGGAAGCGATTGTACTCAGATCATCTCCAACAACATCCGATATAACAAGTTGTAAAACAGGGCAGGGGAATGCGGCTTTCGCCAAAAACCCCCCTTTTACCTTTGATAAATGTTTTCTAACTATATTTATGTCCTGAATTCTAACATTTTTTTTAAGTAAAAGTTCGGTTACTGCGATTTTTTCATCCGGAGTTACATCTTCGGCGGGCAATGACATCAAAGCGGACCCTCCACCTGAAATTAAAGCGATTATTAAATCCGTTTCCTTTGCATTATTGCATATATCAAGAATTTTTTGCGCACCTTCAACTGAATTTTCATTCGGATAAGGGTGAGAACCGAATACATACTCGATTTTATCAAGTTCGGGTTTGCTGTCGCCTTCGGGAATTATAACCAAACCTTTGGTAATCCATTCGCCTATTCTTTCTTCTATGGCTTCCGCCATCCTTTGCGCACCTTTTCCCGCTCCGACAACATAAATATTTTCATGGCCTTTAAAATCGAATTTTTCACAAAAACGTTTAACAAGATGTTTTGGATTTATTTCATCCAGAACATTTTTATAAGTGTCTAAGAATAATTGTTTATTTGACATCTTCGTTAACTAGGAATTCAGGTTTTCCGCCTTCAACTGCCGCAATAAGATTTCGCGCCGCAATACGTCCCATTTCTTCACGCACTTCTTGTTCAGCTGAACCTATATGAGGCAATAATACCACATTATCCAATTCGGCAAGGCCGGGTTCCAGTTTCGGTTCGTTTTCGTATACATCAAGCCCGGCTCCGAATATTTTACGCTCACGTAAAGCATCAACAAGTGCTTTTTCTTTAATAATGGGGCCTCGAGCTATATTAAAAACAATCGCCGTTGGTTTCATTAATTCAAATTTTGATTCATCAATAAGATGATGAGTCTCCGGCACGTAAACGGTTGAAATACAGATAAAATCCGCTTCTTCGCATAATTCATCAATTTCTACGCGTCTTGCGCCCGTCTTTTTTTCAAATTCTTCTTTATTGCTTCTGTCGGCATAAATAATTTCCATACCAAAACCTTTATTCATTTTGCGTCCTAAATCCTGTCCTATTCTTCCGCAACCTATAATACCCAGTGTTTTGCCTGTAACCTGCATACCCAAAAACAGATTGGGAGCCCATCCATCGAATTTCCCCGCACGTGTAAATCTGTCAGCTTCCGCGATTCTTCTTGCAATCGCAAACATTAAAGCAATACCGGTATCAGCCGTTGCCGAAGTTAAAACTCCCGGAGTATTTGTTACCATAATTCCCCGCTCTGTCGCAGCTTTTAGATCAATATTATTAAACCCAACCGCATAATTGGAGATAACCTTTAATTGATCACCTGCCGCATCCATTACTTCCGCGTCAATTCTATCATTAAGCAGACTTAAAATTGCATCGCATCCTTTGACTTTTTCAAGGAGAATCGAGCGGTCAACAACCTTATCATCCGGATTAACCTCAACCTGATAGCCTTTTTTCTGCAGCATATCAATAGCGTTTCCCGGAATATCACGAGTTACATAGAGTTTAGCCATTTAATCTTTGGGTTATATAGTTTTTTATTCGAGAAAGGCCTTCTTTTATGTCTTCCTCGGTCGAAACATATGAAAATCTAACAAAATCATCTCCGAATTCCCCAAAAACGGTACCCGGCAAAATAAGCACATGTGCTTCACGCATAATGTCGTCGCATAATTCCTGAGCCGTTATATACCATTTATCCAACAGTTCCCGAACATTCACCATTAAATAAAAAGCTCCTTTTGGTGCTTTGCAACTGAATCCCGGTACATCGTTCACAAGTTCAACCATTAAATCCCGGCGTTTTTTGTATTCTTCAATCATTTCTTTAACTTTGTCCTGAGGCCCTGTAAGGGCTTCCAAAGCTGCATATTGAGCGATTGTATTTGTACAGCTAACATCGTTTGTTGCCAGCCTTTCAAGATAATGCTGCATCTCTTGATTTTTGGTTATCCCCCAGCCGATTCTGTACCCCGTCATAGCGTACGCTTTTGAGCATCCGTTAAGCATAACCGTTCTTTCAGGCATTCCTTTAATGTTCATTATTGAATGATGTTCACCTTCGTGCACTATCTGATCGTAAATTTCATCCGATAAAACCCATAAATCGTGTTTTTTCGCAATTTCAGCGATTTTTTCAATTAATTCTTGTGTAAAAACACCGCCTGTAGGATTTTGCGGAGTATTTAAAATTATGAGCTTTGTTTTTTCAGTGATTTTTTCTTCGAGTTCCTCGGCCGTAAAATTAAAATTGTTTTCTTCCTTCAGCTGAATCGGAACGACCGCGCCTCCCAGATATTCAGTTACAGAGCCATAAATCGGATATGCGGGATTAGGGACAATAACTTCATCTCCTTCATCAATAAGTGCCTGTATCATATAAAACATAATCGGTTTGCCGCCGGGAACAACTACAACATCTTCAGCAATCAGATCATCGGCACTGTATTTGTTGTAAAATTTTGCAATTGCTTCGCGTAGCTGCGGGATCCCGGAAGAAGGGCAATAATGAGTTTGATTATCGTTTATTGCTTTGATTGCGGCTTCATTGATATTTTTTGGTGTATCAAAGCCGGGTTCTCCGATTTGAAGATAAACAAGCGATTTCCCTTCCGGTTTTAGTACTTCATTCTCGAATTGTTTGGCTTTGGTAATAACCGAGAATGCGTTTTCGGTTCCAAGATGAGGCATTCTTTTAGAAAAACTTTTCATGATTTACGTTGGATTACTTTTTTAGATTGTTGGAGTATTTCTTTATAAGTGATTCCGTATTTTTCCATGAGTTCGCGCGGTTTGCCGGACTCTCCGAAAGTGTCGTTTATTCCCACCATTTCAACGGGAACAGTATGGTTTTGTGCCAAAACCTCCATTACAGTACCACCCATACCACCTGCCATTTGGTGTTCTTCCGCGGTTACTACCGCACCGGTTTTTTGCGCGCTTTCAATTATCGTTTCTTTATCAATAGGTTTAATTGTGTGTAGATTTATAACTTCGGCTTCTATACCGTCGTTTTCCAGTTCATCGGCCGCATCAAGCGCTTCAGCTACCATTGTTCCGCAGGCAATAATCGTTACGTCCTTTCCTTCTCTCATAACATTGGCTTTTCCAACTTCAAACTGTGAATTTTCGTCAGTTACAACCGGTACTTTTTCGCGTCCGAATCTGATATAAACCGGACCTTTAATTTTTTCAGCTGCAATAACAGCTTTTTTGGTTTCATAATAATCAGCCGGGACAATAACCGTCATACCCGGCAATACGCGCATTATTGAAATTTCTTCCAGAGCCTGGTGGGTCGCGCCATCCGGCCCAACACTGATTCCTCCGTGTGCTCCGCCCAATTTAACATTTAATTCACCGTAACAAACAGATGTTCTTATTTGCTCCCATGCGCGCCCGCTAACGAAAACACCGTATGTTGTAACAAAAGGCACAAGTCCGGTTAACGACATTCCTCCCGCAACATTCACCATGTTCTGTTCAGCTATTCCCATATCAAAAAACCGCTCGGGAAAGCGCTCTTTATATAAGGAAGTAAGGGTCGACTTAGCAAGGTCCGCATCCAGCACCACAACATTTTTATTTTTTTCGCCAAGTTCCAAAAGGGCATCAGCCCAGCCCCGGCGCGTCAACTTCATGTCGCGCGTCTGCATTGTTATTAGTGTTAAGTTCTTTTAAAGCAATTTTTAAATCTTCGTCGTCTGGAGCTTTTCCGTGCCATCCCGCCTGATTTTCCATATATGAAATTCCTTTTCCTTTTATTGTATTTGCAATTATCACTTTTGGCTTACCGCTTATCTCTAAAGATTTATCGAATGCTTCATGCAGTTGTTCAAAATCATGACCATTTTCAACTTCAATTACATCCCAGTTAAAACTTTTGAATTTTTCATTTAATGGTTTTACTCCCATAACATCCTCACAATGGCCGTCTATCTGAAGTTTGTTATAATCAACGATTAAAGTAAGATTATCAAGTTTATAGTGAGCCGCAGCCATAATCGCTTCCCAGCTCTGACCTTCCTGTAAATCACCTTCACTCGACAAAGCCCAGACCTTATTTTGTTTGCCTTGCGTTTTTAGCCCAAGCGCAACTCCAACCGTTATTGAAATATTTTGCCCAAGCGAACCTCCGGACATCTCGATTCCTTTTGGATGAAATCTTGATGGATGGCCCTGTAAATCAGAGCCGAGTTTTCTGAAACTCATCAATTCTTCAGGATCAAAATATCCTGTTCTGGCCAAAATCGAATAAATTGCGGGAGTAATATGGCACTTACAAAAAATCATATAATCGCGATCTTCCCATTTTGGATTTTTTGGATCGTGTTTTAAATACTCATTATATAAAGTTACTAAAATCTCAACAGACGATAGTGAACCACCCGGATGACCGGACCCCGCCGCATTTACCATTTTAACAATATCGCGCCGCATCCGGTTAGCCTTGAGCAGTCTGTCTCGTTCCGAAAGTTGCATTTTCGTAAATTTAAGAAGCCTTTGCGAAATTTAAACTACAGCTCTTATAATTAATTTGCAATATTTTTTTGCTATTCTTCGTCTTGTTCTCCTTCCTCTTCTGGTTGAGTTACGGATTCAACGTTGTGAGTAATTAAAGCCCTTAATCGTTCAGGTGTTTTTGGTTTGGGTTCATTAATTGATTCGGGCCATTCTTCGCTTGGTCCTGTCTCCCGGTAATAACCGTTGTTTCGTAATTCCATAACAGATAAATTATATTTTATTTAGGGTTCAGTTGCCCAGTTTAACACATTTTTAACAAACTAAGATAATGAAACGTATTATCTTGTTTGCTATTGGGGTTTTTTTGATTTCCACATAATCTGTTTTTGCAACTTCCGGCGCTTTTTCAAAGGTGGTAGCATACGCAGCCAGATGCGCAGATGATCAGGGATTATACCGGCAGATGTCAAAATGCCAATAATTATGATTCCTATCCAAAAAGTTTTTGTGTCATATGCAAATAGTGAATGAATTAAGCTTGCAAATATTAGGAGTGAAGCAGTTAATCCGGATATGAGAAGTATAGCTGCAAGGAAATTGGGTGCAGCTTTTATAATGTTTATATCTATAATCAAAAGGGCCAAAACAGCTGAGAATATACCAATTATTTCGATGTTTCTTGAATTTTGTTTTACTATTTCCCTTTGACAAGAAAAATAATAATATTGACAGATAAGCAAATATGTTATAAAATAATCATGTATATTTAATCATTGAATTTTGTCTAATGAAAAACAATATCCGGCACCCGAT
>CAYFUK010000043.1:0-4539 GCA_964346325.1 uncultured Candidatus Peribacteria bacterium
AGCACATATCCAACCATTTCATTTTCAAGGAAATAATTAAATAATGCATGTAAAACAACCGCATAAGTAAGCCCTTTGGCAATCATGTATTTTTTAAAAAATGCAGCTTTTTTCTTGAGTTTTTCTTCATCCATAGATCGTTTATCGAGTTTTCTTGTATTCCCCCAATATTCCTGTGTTGCATAGGATTTGGAAAATTTCGAAATTCCATAAAAATTACCGAATATTCCGGAAAATATTAAATGGCCGCAAACCGTAATTAATGATCTAAAGCTGAAAAGTGCAAGAAATTGGACAAGCTGCATACTGATTCCAACCGTATAAAAATAATAAATATTTTCCGCAAACGCAAAACCAAGCCCCGCAACTACACCGAATTTGATGGCATCATGAATCGATACAATAAGCTTTGATGATTTATCAATCGATAAAACAACCAAAAATTTGGCTATTTCCTCGACAATAGCAACTATGGTGAATAAAATTATAATTTTTTGTTCAACCGAGACCTCGGTTTGAGTTATTAAATTAATCAAATCTGTCTGAGGAAAAGTTTGCCAAACCCAATGAACCAAAAATACAGGAAATACCGATAAAGCGCCCATTCCGAAAGCTAAAAGCATGTATCTCCTTGCTTTTTTTGAAGCTCTTTTACCCCGCCAAATACGCAACCATATCAACGCGGGTATTAATGCAAGTAATATAACTATTGCTGCCTGTCCTATAAATGCGTAATCCATCTTGTAATTATACTATAAAATAGCTGTTTTTCCTAATTACAGATTTTAAATTGTCCTTTTTAAGAAATTCAGTAAAACAATTATCAAAATTACCGCAACGGGAATCATCGGAGTATATAAATTTCTGTGAAAATAACTAAGTAAAAGATAAATTACCAACAAAACAAGCAGTGTCCAAAAAAATCTTTTCGCAATTTTCATAATTAATTAACATTATAACTACCGAATATTTTTAATTTCGCAACTTTATTATTTATATTTTTGAGCAGATCAGATATTTTCGGATTATTCATATCTCCCTCAAAATCCAAAAAAAATATATAATTACCCCATTTTGGTAATGTTGGCCTTGATTCGATTTTCGTCATATTAACATTGGCATCATTGAAAGCCTTAAAAACACTGAAAAGTGTGCCCGGATGATCTTTTTTAAAATGAAATGCTATTGAAGTCCGAATATTTTTACCATTTGGATTTTCAGATTTATCGGACAAAAGAGCAAAATATGTTTTATTGTCTTTTTGATCTTCAATATTCTTATCAATAATTGTCAGATTCTTTTCTTCGGCTGCCTTTTCGGAACAAATAACCGCAGCCTGACCCGATTTGATTCTCATCATACTTTTAATCGCCTGAGCAGTTGAAGAAAAAGCAATCTGCTGGGCGGAAGGTAAATTTTTTCTTATATAATTCTGGCATTGATTTATAGCCTGCCGGTGTGAAAGTATCTTTTTTATCTCTTTTTTTTCAGTTCCTCTTGGAACAGCCAAACAATGATGTATGGATAAACCGTATTTTCTTATTATCTTCAGATCTGATTTGAATAAAGAATCAAATGTTTCACGTACAGTGCCGTGAATTATATTTTCAACCGGAACAACGCCTTTGTTAACAATATTATTTTTAATTGCCTTAAAAATTTCCCAAATATTCGTAAAATAGATTTTCTTTTCATTCTTAATAAACTTATCAGCAGCCTGATCACTGAAAGTATATTTTGGTCCCAGAACTCCAAGCTTTTCATGTTTAGCCAATTTTCTTTTTAGTAAATGCCTTAGCTTTTCGTCCGGCTTTTTTAGCTGTAGTTTTTGCTTTTCTGCCGGCTTTTTTACCAGTTTTTGTTGCCTGTGTTTTAGCTTTTTTGCCAGCGGTTTTCGCGGCCTTTTCTACTCTTTTCTTACCTTTTTCCGCATATTCTTCGGCTTTTTCGCGTGCTGTCATAATCTGCTCCTGTACTTCCTCGGATTCATATGCTTCTCTTGCCGTATCATAAACTTCTTTCCCCATACCTACAAAACCTTCTTTTATAGTACCCATTCCGTACCCCCCTTCCGCACGTTCTTCTTTAATATTTTTTCTCATGGTCCTTCCGGTCTTTGGAGCAAATAATATTCCAAGAGCGGTTCCGGCAAGTAAACCTAAAAATAAACCTGATTTTTTAGCCATAATTAAAACGTTAATTATTGTACGTATATTATAAACCTAAATTTGAACCAAGGCAACTCAAATAAACAAAAAAAAGGCCCTAAACAATCAAATTTTCAAATAAATTCTAATCGTTCACCTCAACTTCTATTTCTTCTTCATCATCACCCAGTGCGCTTTCAGCTTCAATAACAACAGTATAAATGCCATCTCGAACTTTATCATCATCATCATCTTCGCCGTCCCATTCAACTTCGTGATAACCGCCTCTCAAATCTTCTTCATCAATCAATCTTAATACCAGATCATCATCGTCATCATAAACTTTAACTGTTACTTCAGCTGTTCTGCTTAATCTGAAGCCGATCACCGTTTCTTCGTTATCCGGATCAAATTCTTCGGGATCAACATCAAGATCATATACATCTATCAGCCGATCTTCATCAACCACTTCAAATTCCAATTCTTCTTTGTCCGATCCGTAATAATTCCTTGCAACAACTCTCACGGTGTAATCACCTGTTTCAAGATCATGGCCATCATCGTCTTCACCGTTGAATCGTACGGATAACCTGCCTGCCGATTGAGCGAAATCATCGATTATTTCCCTTACAACATCATTATCGTCATCAAGAATTTCAATTGTTACCTCTGACCTTGTGTTTAAGTCATAGTAAACGGTTAATGAATCCCCTTCTTCAATATCATCATCCGAAAGTTCAACATAGCTTAACCTTGCTTCAACACCATAATCACCACCGTAATGGTCATCGTAATAATAAGTACGTTCCAAATCTCTTTCAGAGAACCTGTAGAATAATTCCGCAACATCGCCACGCTTCATTGGCTTGGCGGGATTAAAATGTCCGTAATAATCGGTGTCCATTAAATTATGCATTTTTGCATAGCATACATATGGCATATACCATTCGGTATCAGCCTGAATCGGAGTGTCCGGGTAAGGAGCTGTGTTACATGTAGGTAATGCAACATTCGCCGATTCAAGGAATATTTTTAAAAGTTCAACACGATTTACTGTTCTTGCAGGTTGATACGATCCATCCGGATAACCCTGCAGAATTCCATATGCTTTACCTGTTCTGATATAAGGAATATACCATGCATCAGGCAAAAGATCCCAAAATCCGAGGTTTGTTCCGTCGGGAGAAAGTATAGGATAATCGAATCCTTTAATAATAACTTTAGCTGTTTCAGCACGATTTATTGCCTGGTAAGGTTTAAACGTTCCATCGGGATATCCGTCAAAAATGCCTCTTCCCGTTACATATTCGATTGCATCGCAGTATTTGTCGTTGTAAGAAACATCAAAATAATTCGAACATCTTTCATGATCATCATATCCTGAGCCGTCATAATCAACTTCAACGTCGGCTCTTTCAGTATCTGTTCCTTCATCGTTTTCAGCTCTTATGTAAAATTCGTAATAACCTTCTCTTACTTTATCATTGTCTTCATCTTCACCGTCCCATTCATAATCGTGATCTCCTTCACAAAGCCTTCTATCTTCAATTATTTCATAAACCACATCATTATCATCATCACGTACTTCGATTGTTACATCGGCACATGTATTTAATTCGAATTCAAGTTCAACATCTTCGTCATACGGATCAAAAGATTCGGGATTCACATCAACATCCGTAATTCGGGGATCTTCATCGTCATCGTCATCATCATCATCATTGTCGGAATCCGAATAAACTTCAACATATTCTCTTTCGGAATCACTTCCGTATTCGTTTAAAGCATAAACTTTAAAATAATAATCACCATCGTTTACTTCATCATTTGATGAATCTTCTCCGTCCCAGGTTTCCGAATAAGTACCGGAACATTTTTCTTCACCATCGGCAAGAGTAACAATATGCTCATCATCGGTATCATATACTTTTATTGTTACATCTGAACATTCATCCAGTTCATAAGTCAAAGTTACGGATTCATCATAAGGATCGAATTCATCTCTATTCACACTCAAATCATAAACATCCGGTCTTGAACCGTTCCCATTTTCATCTTCATCAATCACATCAACATATTCATTTTCTTCATCATCGCCCTTACTGTTATTTGCGGTTATTGTTATATTGTAATCTCCGCTTGCAACAACATCGTTTGCATCATCTTTACCGTCCCACACAACATAATGTTCACCTTCACACTGATAAGTCCAATCCTGTAGCTGTGCAACATACGCATCATTATTTACGGGATCATATACTTTCGCCTGAACATAAGCGCATGTATCCAAAGTATAATAAATCTTCATTATTTCGCCTTCCGAAGGGTCGATTGTATCGGGATCCGCGTATCCGTTTGTTATATTAGGTTCGGTTACAGTGGTGTCGTCGTC
>CAYFUK010000043.1:4639-9723 GCA_964346325.1 uncultured Candidatus Peribacteria bacterium
CATCGCCGTCATCATCTCCATCGCCGTCAGGATCAACAAAAGGAGCATCATAATCCACGGTTACTTTTGAATTTTTAAATAAAGTAAAGTCAGTACCATAATACATTAATCGTACATAATAACTGCCTTCACCAACCCTTTCTTCATATCTGTCGGTCCCGTCCCATGTGAAAGTATGGCTTCCTGAAGTGACATCCCGCCTTAAAGCAAGTACTTTTGTTTGTTCCGTGCCTTTATGGATTTCAAGCCCCACTTTACCGGGTTCATTTACATTAAATGAAATTTCAGCCGGCTGTAATTCAGGGTTGAAAGTTTGAGGAGTAACACTGAATGAACTTATAAAAGCCGTAGTTGCATTAGCAGAAACAGCTTGTGTAAGCAAAAGTGTTAAACCGAAAATTGCAAGAGCGGTTATAGCTCCCATACGTTTTAACGTAGTTGCTTTGGTCTTATTCATATAAATAAAGATTAATTATATATTCAGTTTGTATAAAGCGATTTGAATATTTTCGTTACAAAAAAAACCGCAAAATTTAAGACGCGATTATAAACAGCTTGATAAAATTTGTCAAGTTTTATTTTCGAATTTCCAGTAAATTGATTCCGATTTGTTTCATTAAATGATGAAATCTGAAAACCGGAAAGCCCACAACATTAAAATAATCACCTTCGATTCTCTCAACAAATAACGACCCAAGTCCCTGAATTCCATATCCGCATGCCAACCCCTCCCAGTCACCGGTATCAAGATAAGATTCAATTTCAAAATCGGACATTCTTGTAAAAGTTACTTTTGTTACTTCAGCTGCCGTTACTTTATCTTCGGAATCAGCATCCACAATACAAATACCGGTTATTACATTGTGAGTGGTGTTATTCAGTGTTCGTATCATTTGTTTTGCATGATCTTTGTCTTCAGGTTTTTCGTAAACCCCGCCCTCAAATTCTCCGAGAGTGTCCAAGCCTATAATTAAAGCTTTTTTTTGGTTTCGGGCTACATCCAAAGCCTTGCGCTCCGCGTTTGATACGGCAAATTCGGTTGGTGACATATCCATTTCTTCAAATTTAAATTCGCCACATTTACTCGGACTTGTTTCAAAAGGAATTTTTAAATCTTTTAATATTTGTATTCGTCTGGGACTTTCGGATGCAAGAATTATCTTTTTATCATGTTTCATATTTATTTGACTTTAATAATTGTTTCACCTATATTTTATGGGCAATTTATAAAGAAGCAATATAATTATACGAATATGCCAATTATCAAATCAGCAAAAAAGCGTGTTAAACAAGCTGAAAAACGCAGAGAAAGGAACTTCCCGGTAAGATCTTCAATGAAGACACATATCAAAAAAGTTTTACTGCTTGCAAAAGAAGGAAAAAAACAGGAAGCGGAAAAAGAACTTCCATCAGCATATAAAATTATTGATACAGCTGCAAAAAAGAACATTATCCACAATAATAACGCTGCGCGCAAAAAATCAAGACTCGCAAAAACCGTAGCCAATATTAAAGAAGAAAGTGCGAGCAAAGCGAGCACTATGGAGCGGAGCGGAGCGAAAAAAACTACCGCCAAACCTAAAACAGCTCCAAAAAAAGCTGAGATCGGGACTGAAGAACAAGCTTAAGGCGCTTTTTTATAACTTGAATTTTACACCGGGCTGTTTTTGAGTATAATAATTCTGTTTGATCATTAAAAATCAGGGCCTGTAGCTCAGTGGTCAGAGCAGTCGGCTTGAAGACCCTATGCTAAGTTATGCTGTGGATATAGCATAATATGCAAAAGGTTCACAGGGCTGCTTGCAAAGTAATTTGCAAGTGATAACCTATCAAATTCGGGGAAACCTAAATTGCGTAAATATGTAACATGGCAATCCCGAGCCAAGCTCAAAATGCGAGAAGGTGTAGAGACTAGATGGTAGGTATCCGTTACAGTACGGATAAAGGGATAGTCCGGATCACAAACCGAAAGGACCGTGAAAACGGTAGTTGATATGCATAACCGATTGGTCGCTGGTTCAAGTCCAGCCAGGCCCACCAAACACATAAGAATACTGTAAAACTATTTGATTATGAATATTGAAACTACCAGTGGTTCCCTTCTGGAACAATTAAAAAATAATCCTAAATTTCATAAATTACCTGAATCATTAAAAAATTGGTGTATCGAAACCAATATAAATGATGAAGGTGCTTTGGCTGATTATCTTTGCGTCAAAGCGCAGACTTTTCTAAAAAGCGGTGCTAAACAAAGCGGTTCCGACATACTTGAATTAGCTAATGAACTGGCCAGCGAAGCGGGTGATGATGAGCTTGCCGCGCAAATCAACGCGTGGCTGGGTCTTCTTGAAACAGAAGAGAATGAACTTGTGTTGGAAACAATCGAAGCGATAAGAGGAGTTATAGAAGATACCGATGACTACAAAGAATTTGAACGAACCGTTCTTGGCAATAACAATTTATAATGTTATGTGCCTCACAATTCCCGCAAAAGTAATAGAAGTAAAGGGAGATAAAGCCAAAATCAGTAAAGACGGCAGTAATTTTGAAATAGATATTCGCTCAATAGATCACCTGTATGCCGGGGACTGGATTTTATATATGTCCGATATTGCCGTGCAAAAGGTTTCGGCCGAAGATGCGCGCGAAATTCTGGAACTTCTTGAACATGTTCAAAAAACCGATCCAAACAAACTCGATCCGCGATTCTTGGATATAATAAAAGCCTCAAAACAGCGCAAACTTACAAAAAATGAAATTAAATATTTACTAAGGCTTGAAGGCGCGGAACTTGAAGCTTTGTTCAGCGAAGCGGAAATGATGCGAAAAACTCATATTAAAGATTTTTTTTGTATTCACGGAATTATAGAATTCTCGAATTATTGCAAAAATGACTGCAATTATTGCGGACTCAGATGTGAGAATAAGGCAATAAAACGATATAGGATGTCAGATGACGAAATTATTGAAGCTGTTCGAGTCGGTGCCGAAATCGGATATAAATTGTTTGTTCTGCAATCGGGTGAAGATCCATATTACACCAGGGAAAAGCTGGCTGAATTGGTACGGCGAATCAAAGAACAACATAAGGTTTTTATATTTATAAGTATTGGAGAGCGCGACTATGAAACATATAAAGCCCTGCGTGAAGCGCGCGCCGACGGAGTTTTGTTCAGATTCGAGACCTCAAACACTCTGCTTTTTGCCAAAATTCATCCCAGTGGCAAATCACTCAAAAATCGCTTTGAACACCTTAAATTCATGAAAGAGCTGGGCTATTTTGTTGCTTCAGGTTCGATCGTCGGCCTGCCCGGTCAAACTACGGAAGATTTGGCTGATGATATTTTGACAATTCGCGATAACAAGTTTGATATGGTTTCAATGGGGCCATTTGTACCATGCCAAAACACGCCTTATGCAAAAGAAAACCCGGGGTCAACCGATTTAATGCTCAAAATGATCGCAATCCTTCGCCTGGAAATGAAAGACACCAGAATACCCGTTGTTACCGCGCACGAGACTCTGGATCCGGAACAAGGCAGAAAAAAAGCAATAAAAGCGGGAGCAAATGCAATGATGTTCAACCTTACTCCTTCAAAATATCGCGAACATTACGAAATCTACAAGCGAAAAGAAGCACCGGACAGAAAAATGTGGGAAAAATACGGCCTTTACAATACCGATGAGAGTTATAAAATGCTTGAGGACAAATTAAAAATCTCATAAATGAAAATTTATGATCCGGTAATTATAGAAAACATTTTAAAAGAGACGAATCCCACGCCCGGGCAGATTGAAATTGTCCTCAAAAAAGCGGAAAAAATGAAAGGCCTCACATTAAAAGATGCCGCGATTTTAATGAATGCCGGCCCAAAACATGCAAACGCAATGTTTAAAACGGCGGGAAAAATCAAAAATCAAATTTATGGTGAGCGGCTCGTGCTCTTTGCACCCCTTTATGTTTCAAATTATTGTGTGAACGATTGCGAATATTGTGGCTTTCATGCCAGGAACAAATGCAAACGCAGAAAACTGACACTTAAAGAAGTTGAAGATCAAACACGGATCCTAATAAAAATGGGCCACAAAAGGCTTTTACTGGAATTCGGAGAGCATCCCGTTGAATCCCCAATCGATTACGTGATTGATGTAATAAAAACAATTTACAGTGTTAAAGAAGGCAACGGTGAAATAAGACGCGTTAATGTAAATATAGCCGCAACTTCGGTTGAGGATTATAAAAAATTAAAAGAAGTGGGAATAGGAACTTACCAGTTATTTCAGGAGACTTACCACAGACCCACTTACGAAAAACTTCACAAAGGGCCCAAGGCTGATTTCAAGCGCCAGCTTTATGCGCATGATCGCGCCTTTAAAGCGGGAATTGATGATATAGGGCTGGGTGTACTTTATGGATTATATGACCGGAAGTTCGATACCCTTGCTTTGATTTCGCATGCCAAATATCTGGATAAAAAATATGGCGTGGGGCCGCATACATTCAGTGTTCCAAGACTTCAGCCCGCTCCTACGGTTAAAGATAAATGGCCGCACGCGGTGAGTGAGGATGAAATTCTGAAGATTATCGCTATTTTAAGGATGGCGGTTCCGTACACGGGAATGATTATTTCCACGCGCGAAAGCGCACGGGTTCGTGAAAAAGCCTTTGAAATCGGTATTTCGCAAACTTCGGCTGCTTCGCGTACTTCTCCGGGGGGTTATGGAAAAACTCCGGAGTTGAATCAGTTTATGACGTCGGATGAGCGCACTGTTGATGAAGTAATCGAAGGTATTTTGGATGAAGGTTTGCTTCCGAGTTTTTGTACGGCTTGTTACAGATTGGGCCGCACCGGTCATGATTTTATGGATATTGCAAAACCCGGAGAAATTCATAATTTTTGCAGGCCGAATGCTATACTTACATTAAAAGAATATCTTGAAGATTACGCAAAAGAAAGGACAAAGACAAAAGGATTAAAAATCATTGATAAATATGTTAAACAAATCCCTTCGGATGCTGTGCGTAAAAAAACCGTGCATCGACTTAAAAATATAGAACAGGGCGAACGCGACCTTTACTTTTA
>CAYFUK010000044.1:0-9081 GCA_964346325.1 uncultured Candidatus Peribacteria bacterium
TATATTTCTTTCTATTATACCAAAAATAAAGGTTTTTTACAATGTTATACTATATATAATTGCATTTTTTTCATACTTATCATAAGATTTTTCTGATATTTTAATTTTTAAACTATGGAAAAGGTTGATTTAATCTGGATGAATGGGGAATTTATACCTTGGAATGAAGCGAAAATTCATGTTTTAGCCCATTCTTTGCATTATGGAAGCGGTGTTTTTGAAGGGATAAGATTTTATGAAACATATAACGGCGGGACCGCGGTTTTCAGACTTAAAGAGCACATTGACCGTTTGTTTTTTTCAGCTGAAGCTTTTGAAATGGATATTCCTTATTCAAAGCAAGAAATCAATGATGTTATCTTAGAAACTGTAAGAAAAAATGACGTAAAATCGGGTTATATAAGGCCGATTATTTTTTACGGGTATGGGAAAATGGGTTTGAATCCGAAAGGTGCTGATTTGAATGTTTGTATAGCGGTATGGCCATGGGGATCTTATCTTGGAGAAGAAATGGTCAAAGTTAAAACTTCTTCGATAATCAGAATTCACCCTGAAAGTTCGGAAACAAAAGCAAAAATAACCGGCCATTACGCTAATTCGATTCAAGCTAATCAGGAAGCTGTAAATGCCGGTTTTAACGAAGCATTGTTGTTGGATTTTGAAGGAAACGTGGCTGAAGGTCCGGGTGAAAATATTTTTATAGTTAAAGATGGCAAATTGATAACCCCTGAAGAGGGAAATATACTTGTTGGTATTACACGCGATTCTATTTTTAAAATTGCAAAAGATAACAATATTGAAGTTCTGGAAAAAACACTTACTTTAGATGAATTAAAAGAATCAGATGAAGCATTTTTTACCGGCACTGCTGCGGAAGTAACACCTATAAAACAAGCTGATGAAAATATAATCGGCGATGGAAATATCGGGCCGATTACAAATAAGTTAAAAACCTTATTTGAAGATGCGATTCATGGTAAAATACAAAAGTATTCTGAATGGTTAACTTATGTTTAAAAAATTAATACCTTTACTGTCGCTGTTTATATACATTGTATCGGCTTTTACCGTATATGCTCAGGATAATGAACCAACTACATATATAGGAGATGCTGTTTTCGAAGCTGTTATAACTGCAAGTGGCAGTGTTCAGCAGAATAAAAATATTATTTTTGATGCAACAAAAAGTACCCATCCAGACCCGAATGCCGAAATTACGTATTCATGGGATTTCGGAGACGGTAATAAAAAACAGGGGGCGGAAGTGGTTTATAATTATTCCGAGCTGGGCCCTAAAACCGTTACTTTAACGGCAAATGACGCCACAGAATCAGTAACCTCACAAAAAGAAATATTTGTTCATAAAAAAATCATTGTATTAATAACAGATAAAGTCAAACTTAAAGAAAGGCTGGATGGCTTTACCAATTATGCACGTGACAGGGATAATCAAATTTTAGTATACGAGAGCTATGATTCCGCTACCCAGTTTATAGCTGAAGAAGTACTTGAAAGGAAATTAAGCGAAAATATTGAAACATTAAGAAAAGTCGATGAAGTAGTGGTTTGGACGGAAGGTGATTCGGGACTCAATGCATTATCACGTGTTAAACAAAATCAATTTGATTTGGATCCCGCTTTGTCATTTGATAATAAGTCAATTCTTGTTCTTAAAGATGCAGAGGAAAGTTTGGGTCAACTTCAGCGGCATTTTGAATTATTAAGACCTGAAAATATTATTATAGCAAAAGAAGCCGCTTTTTACGCGTTAATCGACAGCGACAATTCAAAAGAATTCATAAAAAAATTAAAAAATGACGGTTACGAATACAAATTAATTAATCAGGATACCGGCACACTGAAATTGTGGAATTTTATGTCTTATTTTGTTAATTATCTGATTGACAGCGGAATTCCCGCCAATACGGTTATTCTGATTTTAATGCTTCCGGTTATAGCCACTATTGTTGCCTTTATGAAGCAAATAGTCGGAATTACAACTTTCGGTGTTTATACTCCCTCAATCATAACTCTTACCTTTTGGATTTTGGGTTTAAAATTCGGAATACTTACTTTGCTGGTAATATTTTTGGTAGGTACGGGAGTTAGAGTTGCTCTTAGCAGGTTCAGATTATTATACATACCAAAAATGGCTGTTGTTTTATCAACCGTTGCTTTGGCGATATTTGCTTTATTGATAATATCCATAAGATTTAATCTTTTTGATGCTCAATTCTTTTCACTTTCAATATTCCCGATGCTTATTTTAAGTACTTTGACAGAAAAATTTGTAAATGCGCAAAGTGGAAAAGGCTTTAAACGAGCAATTATCCTTGTTTTAGAAACCTTACTTGTTTCAATTATCGCTTATATTGCAATAGGCGGTGAAATTGATTTGATATTTTTCCATGGCAGCTGGAGATTTTTACAGTCATTCATCCTTGCTTATCCTGAAATAATACTGCTGTTTATTATTATTAATATTTTCCTTGGAAAGTGGACAGGGTTGAAATTGCTCGAATATGTACGTTTCCGTGAAGTTTTACGGCATGTGGAAGAAGAATAACTTTATATTTCATGTTTTTTTTAAATGACAAAGGGATATTAGGTTTAAATGCAAGAAATTTATTGTATATAAGACCGTATAATAAAAAAAAGACTATAAAACTTGCAGATGATAAACTTAAAACAAAGAAGTTTTTGTCTGCAAGGGGTATACCGGTACCAAAACTCTATTCATCAATTAAAACCAAACAGGATCTTGAAAAATTTGATTTTAAATCACTTCCCAATTCATTTATTTTAAAACCCAATCATGGTTACGGGGGAGAGGGAATTATACCGATAATCAGCAAACGCGGTGACGATTTTATTAAAGCCTCGGGTAAGAAGATAAGTAAACAAGAGCTACTTGATCATATTATCGATATACTCGACGGACGTTATTCTATTTCAAATGTAGGTGATACCGCTTTTTTTGAACAATTAATAATTTCTCATGAAACTTTGGCGAATTATTCATACAGAGGATTACCCGATATCAGGGTTGTTCTTCATAATTTAATTCCGGTTATGGCAATGTTAAGATTGCCAACCAGAGAATCAGGCGGTAAAGCTAATTTACATCTGGGTGCGGTTGGAGTTGGTATTGATATTGCAAAAGGCGAATGTACTCATGTCGCTTATAAGAATAAAATTATTGATGATGTACCCGGTGTTGCTCCTATAAAAGGCTTAAAAATACCATTTTGGGATGATATATTAATGGTCGCATCAAAATGTCAGCTTATAACGAATTTGGGTTATATGGCGGTTGATATTTCCATAGACAAAGCAAGCGGCCCTGTTTTATTGGAAATCAATGCCAGAGCGGGCCTTGGTGTGCAGGTTGCAAATTTGGCACCTTTACGTAAAAGATTACAGCGTATAGAGGGAGTAAAAGTTACAACACCGGTAAAAGGTGTAAGAATCGCAAAAGATATGTTTGGAAATGTGGTAGAAAAAGAAGTTCAGCATATTTCAGGTAAGAACGTATTGGGGATTGAAGAGATAGTGGAATTGAATCTTAAAGACGGAGTCAGGCGTTTGAAGGCAAAAATGGACTCGGGTATAGAGCGTTCCATAATCAGTGAGCAATTTGCTTCTGAAAATGATCTATTACAGGAAGCCTATGAATATGACGATGAAAAATCAACGGTTAAACTAAAATTATCTATTGGTAAAGAAAGAATTCATACAGTTGCCGATATAGAAAAAATCACGGAAGGTGATTATACAATCATAATCGGTAGACGCGATTTGGCTAATTTTTTCATTGATCCATCAAGAAAGATTCAAAAAGCCGATTTGCCATCGGGAAAAGCAAAGGAGACGAAGCTGAAAAATGAGATTAAAGCTAAAACTGCCGTTAATTTTACCGAAGTTGATCAAAAACTGATTAAAATTGATGAAAAACTCAAATTACTTTTTCATTTACGTCCGATTAATCTTAACGAACAAAAGGAGGAGTTTTTTAAGAATTTTAAAAAAAATCCCGAATTTGAATATGCGGAACTTAAATTTGATACATACAATTTAAGAAAAGAACTTGAACAAATATATACCGATGACAGCTCCCTTGGACTATTATTTGAAAAAAAGAAACAGGAAATATATAAAAAAATCAATCTTCTTGATTTCAGGGGCTATTCTGATGAATTTACCGAAACTTCAATTGAACTCTATGGAAAACCCTCAAAAGAACTTGTTAATGAAGCAACTGATTTGTTGTTGAAATCCGAAAGTGAATATATACCACCAAAAGGAACAATCAACCATGAAGAAGTAAAGAAAACAATGGATAAAGTTTTTAAAGACTATGGTTTACTCAATTGGGAAGCAAAGATAAAGGAAAGTATGGTTTCGGACGTAATTGCGGGAAAAAACAATCGTTTATTTATAAGAAGAGGTGCAACTTTTACTGAAAGCAGAATTAAAAATCTTATAATTCATGAAATAGAAACACATATTTTAACTGCAGAAAACGGCAAATCACAGCCATATGAATTATTTAACAGAGGTTTGGCAAACTACCTTGAATCACAGGAAGGACTGGCTATCTACAATATTCTTGATCAGAAAAAAGATGAAGCTAAAAATCTTTATTTATCTTTATCACTTGTTATTGCTGTCGATATGGCCATAAACCATTCATTTGTTGAGATCTTCGAAAAAATGCTCGGATTTAAAATACCTCCTGAAAGAGCCTGGCGAACAGCTGTTAAAGTAAAAAGAGGCCTTGAAAATACCCGGGATCCCGGTGCTTTTACAAAGGATTTCCTTTATTATAAAGGGTATAAGCAAATAAAAGAATTTATTGCTACCGGTGGTTCTATGAAAGATTTATACCGGGGTAAATTTAATGCCTCGGACATGGACCTGGTACTTCAGGTACCCGGTATAAAAGAGTCCAAATATCTTCCGAAGTGGCTTTAAATAATAAGCATTGAATCACCGAAACTATAGAATCTGTATTTTTTATCCACAGCTTCTTTATAGGCATTTAATATAAAATCTTTATCGGCAAAAGCGCTTATCAGCATGATTAATGTACTTTTGGGAAGATGAAAATTTGTTAACAAAGCATCAACCGCTTTAAATTTATAACCCGGGTAAATAAATATATCTGTTTCTTTACATTCTTCATGGAATTCACCTTTTTTAATATTTGATTCCAGAGTTCTTACGGCCGTAGTGCCAACAGCGAGTATTTTTTTATCTTTTGATTTGGCTTTGTTAAGAAAATTCGCTGTTTGTTCGGATAAACCGTACCATTCGGAATGCATTTTATGATGCTCGATATTATCCGTTTTTACAGGTAAAAAAGTGCCACGCCCTATATGAAGTGTAGTAAATGTTTTTTGAATATTTTTGGATTTTAATCTTTCGAAAACCAGGTCTGTAAAGTGAAGACCGGCTGTTGGAGCCGCTATACTGCCTGAATCTTTTGAATAAATTGTTTGATAATCTTCAAAACTTGCTTTTGAATTTTTTATATATGGAGGGAATGGGGGATACCCGTTGTATTCGATCCATTTATCAATTGAGTTAATATTCAGGAATTCAATCAATCTTGTTCCGTCTTCCATTATTTTATTGACTCTTGCCTGAATATCATCTGTTTTACCTTTGATTTTGAATATTGTATTTAATTTAAATTTTTTTCCCGGCTTTACCATTGCTTTCCATTGTTTTGCATTAATTTTTTTTATTAATAATAATTCACCTTTTTGAGAATATAATCTTGCAGCTATAACTTTGGAATTATTTAATACAAGAACATAGTTTTCGTTAAGAATATCCGGTAATTCGTAAAATTTTCTATGATTAATTGTTTTGGAAGCACGATTGAGCACCATTAATTTTGATGTGTCCCTTGGGAATACGGGTTTATTGGCAATCAATTCTTTCGGAAGATTATAATCGAATTCTTTTGTAAGCATTAAACTTCAGGGGCTACACTCCGGGTATTTTGTACTTTTACAGCCGGTTTTTGTTCTGTTTTTGTTTGACCCGTATATTTAATCGCCATAATTGTAATATCATCGTGCTGCACAGCATCTCCAACAAACTCAGAAAAATCCAATGCCACATGGTGTGTAAGACCTTCGGGCCCGTATTCCGGCGCGTATTTTGATACGAGTTCTTTTAGCCTGTCCAATCCGAACATTTCACCGGTATTATTTTCAGCTTCAGTTATTCCGTCAGTATAAAGAACTATCTGATCACCTATCTCGAGTGGTATTTGAAGTTCTTTGACAATTTTGCTGTTATCCGCTGTCATTCCCAGAGCTATTCCTCCGCTTTCCATACTTTCCAGTTTGCCTGTTTTTGCTCTGTATATAAGTATATGTTCATGACCCGAACCCACATATGTCATCTTTTGTGTTTTGTGATCCCATTTTAACATCACCATTGTCATGAACATTGATGATTTGATTCGCGGTTTAAGTTGTTTGTTTGTGTTTACAACAATATCGTAGGTATTTGTATACATTTCAGCATAAGTATGGAGCAAAGTATTAACCATCATCATAACAAGTGCCGCAGGTGCTCCGTGGCCGGTTACATCCCCCACATAAAAGAAAGTTTTATCTTTAGCTCTGATATAATCAAAACTGTCACCTCCTATTTCTACAGCGGCTCTGTATTTTGTGACTACCTCTATACCCGGGACCGGAGGACTTTTATCGGGTAATAATCTTTGCTGAATTTCTGCGGCAATATTCAGTTCCGAAGACATTCTTTTTTCTTCTTTAAGTTTTTTTGAAATTATTTCCAGGTTTTCCGTGATTTCGTTAAAAAACTGAGCCATTATTCCGAGTTCATCAACACGACTTGTTTCTATTCTCTTATAACTTTTACCGGTTAATATTAACTTCATTTGTTTTGTTATTTTTTTGAGAGGCCTGTCAATTAATTTAAATATTAAAAAACTGACTATCAAAAATATTATGGCAAGTCCTATAAGGCTGTATAAAAAAGGAAAATTTAGTGTAAGGCCCCAATAATAATATGCAGCTCCGGCTATCGCCGCACTAAGTAAAAAAAATATCAGTGCAAATCGCTTTGTTAAATTTTTTCTAAACCAGAGAAACATATTTAAAATATATTAGCTGCTTCTTCTTCGGAATTCAGACATTGTATTAGCTGATTAAGGCCAACCAGATTGAAAATATCGATTATCTGACTGGAAGCGTTTATTATTACTATTTTTTTGTTTAATGCGGTGAAGCGATTGTAAACATCCGTTATATAACCTATACCTTCACTGTTTATGAATTTAAGTTCAGTTAAATCGAGTATTAGGTTCGGAAATTTAAAATCAGCCAAAAACTTCTCCATTGATTCCCGAAAGTCCGCCACTGTATCGCGGTCTATTTCGCCCTGAATTTTTAAAACCTGATAATTTTTTTCATTATTTGGTTCTTGTGGTAATAACTTGATTTCAGCCATTATAATTTGGATTAAATTTTAATTCATTGGTTATGTAACTCATATTACTGAGTATATCATTAATATTTTCCACTTCTTCATGATCATTTACAAGCTCATATGCATTTTTAAGCTTTATTAGTTCATTTTTGTCAAGTTCATCTAAATTAACCGTATTCGCTTTTTTAAGTATATCATTAATATACGAGGATGTATTGATATGAATATATTTTTTAATGTTTCTTTTTATTTTATCGGATAATAATTCTATTTCATGCAATATCTGTTCTCGTTTTTTATAATCGGAGTTTAATAACGCTTTTGATATTATATCTATTCCGCACTTTGAATTCATTTTACATAAAGCCAATGCAGCTGTTAAAGATTCTTCTTTGTCATTTGAATATAAATAGTCTTTTAATCTGTTTTTTTCCTGAACCGCTTCTATTTCACCAATAACATAAAATGCCTTTATTCGTTCAACGCGATTATTACTAAAAAGCATTTTTTTCAGCTCCTGATGAACCTTAATTTTTGTTTTTGGGTATTTCCACAAAGCAATAATTGTGTTCCCCTTAATTTCGGAATTATCCGAATCAAGATAGGGGCTTAAATAATGTATTAAATTTATATCATCAAAATGAACACAGGCTGCGATACAATTGGATTTTATGTTTATCTCTTCGGAATCAAGCAGCTCAAGTATAAACTTTACTATTTGTTCGGAATTAAGTTTTGCCAATATTTTTATTATAAGAGCTTTTATATATGTATCTTCTTCTTTTTCAAATTGTTGTTTAAGTATGGAATCTATTCTGTGTAGAGAAAAAGGCCTTTTTGCTCTTTTTTTCCTTATAACATCAAATTTATACAGCGCTTTAAGTGCGGTTATTCTTATGATTCTGTCTTCATCATTAATATAATCCAATATTTCAAGTACCGATTCGTGTTCTTTAATATGTCCGAGGGTTTCCAAAATTTTAATTTTAACTTTTCTATCCAAATTGTTCTCTCTTAATGTTCTTGTTAATATCTGTATTGAATTTTTATGACCTTTTTGACCAAGAACCTCTATTGCATTAAGTTGCAGAATCGTGTTTTTTGAATGAAGAAGATTTTTTATTGATAATTGACTGTATTTATTTTCATTTTTAAGCAGAATAAGCAACATGATGGTAGCAATTGTTATCATAAAGACGGTAATAATACTATTCAACGAAGTTGAATTAATTAAATATTGTAAAGTTATTAAAAGAGACATGCCTATTATTATGCCGATGGGCTGGCTGAAACCTTCAATTATTTCCCTTGCATCTTCTCTAATTTTAGGATCTACAGCATAGTAAGAAGTATGATAAGCGCTTTTTTGGATAATACTTGTCATTTCAAAATTAAGTTTTGTTAATACAGCCGAAGGATACCCGAATCTAAAGAACATTGCGCTTAAACTAAATAAAGTAACAACGGGATGAAGCAATAAAGAAGTGGTTATACCTAATGCCGAGATTATCCTGCTGGCAACAAGAATCTGCATAAAAAGTGCAAATGTAAAGAAATAAATATGCAAAGTACTTAAGCCATGAGTTAATTCTTCCGCAGGATTATGGA
>CAYFUK010000045.1:0-8889 GCA_964346325.1 uncultured Candidatus Peribacteria bacterium
ATCATTTACTTTTTTAAGAATTCCGCTCATAAAAAAAGCACTGAATTCTTTTAGTTTTTCATAATCCGCTTCTTCTTCATTGGCTTCAAGGTAGTCTCTTAAAATAAAAGCGCATAGCTGAATTAAAGGTAATTTAATCTGTTCATCTTCGTCATAAACCGTTTTAATAAGTCTGTTTGGATTTTCCAATGCTGATTTCAAAATATTTTTAAGCCAGTCATCGATTCTTACTTTTAATTTTATCGGAAGTAGTTCGTCTTTATCGTATTTGGCCAAAGAAACGTAGTCCGCTTCCGGTAGATCTTCGGGACGTGAAAGGAGTTTTTTGCTTTCAGGATCTTCCAGTACATCCTCATTACCCAGTAAAACAATACTCAAAATGAATATGGGCGGGATGTTTTGCTCCAAAAGCCGTGCAACAAGAAGCATCACATCCTTTTTTTGATGATTTTTTACAAATTTTGTAAGAATCTTGATCAGCTTTTCTTCCTTTTGTCTGACTTTTTGCTCGCCTTTCTTAAGGGCTTTAATTTGTGTTTGAGATGCTTTTATTCTTTCCTTGAACTTTTCAAAAGAAGCCGCATCCACCTGTCCGGAATCCTCAACTGCACCAAAAGATTCAAAATCCGCCATAAATAATTATAAATTTAAGTTGCACTGCCGGGTGCGAACGCATTATAAATCCATGCCAAAACAACTCCGCAAACAAATCCGTCAATAAATCCAAAAATCAAACCGGCAACCGAACCCTGTAAAGAAATTTCATAATAAGGATAAACTCCCAATAAAAGTTCCGCCCAGTGTTGAAGATAACCCGTATATGTTGCTAAAATTGTCATTATAAAAATTGACAATCCTCCAATAATTCCGAGCGAGAGTCCAAGTGCTTTTGCTGATAATTTCATAACTTTTTGGTTAGAGTTTATTTGGATGCCTTTTCAAGTACATTCACAAAAATATCTTTAAATTTTCTGCCATCATATTTTTTGATGCGTTTTTCAGTATATTTAACTTCACCTGATTTCAAGGCAAAAAGAGTGTGATCTTTACCTATTCCAACGTTTTCTCCGGCATGAAACTTAGTTCCGCGCTGTCTAACTATTATACTTCCGGCCGGAACATTCTGCCCGCCCCAAACCTTAACTCCAAGGCGTTTGGCAACCGAATCTCTGCCGTTTTTGGTTGATCCACCTGCTTTAGTCTTTGACATAATATCTTACTTAACAATTAAGCATGAAGATTTTAATTGATTATTAGCTTTATTGCAAGAAAAAAATGTTTAGAAACGTTTAGACCGAGTCTGGCGGGTAGACCGAGTCTGGCGGATAAACCGGGTACAAGAGGTGAATTTGGGAATTTCACCCTTTATATAAAGGCTTTTTTGAGGTATAATATAAAGATAAACAAACAAAAATGTCTGAAAAAATAAAAAAAATAATTGCCATCGCACTTATTCTTGGCATACAGGCAGCAGGGCTGTCAGTTGTTTATGCGGAAGAAAGCGAGGAAGAAAAACAAAAAGTTCCTGTCCGGCAGGAACAGGATCTGAAAAATGAAAAATTTCTGCTACAGCTAAAAAATCAGCTTCAAAACGCACGAAACGAGTATTTTCAGGTTAGCAAAAGTATTGATGAAGCAAAAGAACGGTTAATTACAAGCCGCGATGTAATAAGTTCCCTTAATGCACAAATCGAAAACCTGGATTATTTAATCTCGAACACCCAGGCTAAAATCAGAAATGTTGAAAAACAAATATCGGAAAAACAAAACCTTATTGAGTTATATCGTGATGAAATCAAAATAAAACAAATCGAACTCGAAAACCAAAAACTTGTATTAAGAGACTATTTAAGAGCACTTTATTTACAGGAAAACACCTTTTTAAGCAAGAAAGGCGACCCCGATATAAGCGCATCAAAACTGCTTCTGGGAGATGCCTCAATCGGAGATACTTTTAAAGAAATCGAATATTATGCGATTTTAAAACAAACAGGGCAAAATATTTTCGGCAAACTTGAAACGGTTCAAAATGAATATAAAACAGCAAGGCTTCAATTGCAGCAAACAAGGCAAAAACTTAAAAAGCTTGACCGTGAACTCGAAGACGAAAAAAAGAATCTAAAACTGCAAAAACACGCAAAAAATGGATTACTTACACAAACAAAAGGTGAAGAAAAAATATACAGAGAGCTTATTGCCCAGTCAAAGCGCGAACAATTGGCTATAGTTGAAGAAGTAAATAAACTTAAAGAAAACCTGACATTCATTGAAACCAAAATTAATGAAGATGGCGAAAATTTTGACCCCGACAATTATAAAGATTTAATTAATCCTAATGTAAGAGCGGTATATGACTTTGAAATGCTTGGTGAATTCGCAACAGGTGAAAAGCTTAACTGGCCCGTTGAGCCGAGCAGAGGTATCAGCGCTTACTTCCAGGATTCCTCTTATTTAAAGGCGTTTGGCATTCCGCACAGGGCTATAGATTTGCCCGTTCCGCAGGGCAGTGCCGTTAGAGCGCCGGCCTCGGGTGTTGTATATAAAGTAAAAGATAATGGTGATTCAAGTTACTCGTATATTATTCTGGCTCATAAAGGAGGTTTGTTAACAGTTTACGGACATATGTACCAGGTTATGGTTGATGAACGTGATGTTGTTTTGCCCGGGGAAGTTATCGGGCTTTCGGGAGGTATTCCGGGTACGAAAGGTGCGGGTTACCTGACTACGGGAGCACATCTTCACTTTGAAACCGTTAAAAACGGTAAACATGTTGATCCTTTATATTTGATGGATCTTGATAAAATCGATGAAGAATATATTCCCGAACATTTTAAAGATCTTGATTTATTGGACTTGGAAGATAATGAGGAATAGGCTACAATCAAGCCATGAGTGCATATACGGAATATTTAATGTTCAACACTAAAAGCCGCTACGATACTGTGCATATAACTGATGAAGTAACGGATATTGTTGCTGAAAGCGGGATTCGGGAAGGTATGTGTCTTGTTTCCGCAATGCATATTACGGCAGGGGTTTATGTTAATGATTTGGAAAGCGGTTTGATTGAAGATATTCAGGAATGGCTGGAAAAGCTGGCTCCTTACGGTGAAAATTACAAACATCATCAAACAGGAGAAGATAACGGTGATGCTCACTTAAAAAGAATTCTTATAGGACATCAGGTTATAATTCCGATAACTTCCGGCAAACTTGATTTGGGAACCTGGGAAAGAGTATTTTACGCCGAATTTGACGGACAACGAAAGAAAAGAGTCATTGTTAAGGTAATGGGTGAAAAATGAAAAAATTAGCATACGAATATTTCAACAGATTAAGTAAAATGTACCCCAATGCCAAATGCGCATTGAATTTCGGTAATGCCTGGGAATTGCTTGTAGCTACAATTCTATCAGCCCAATGTACCGATAAAAGAGTTAATATTGTTACTCCCCCGCTTTTTAAAGAATTTCCCACAATTCAGGCTTTTGCCCATATCCCCATACATGATCTTGAACAAAAAATTAGATCAACCGGATTTTACAGAAACAAAGCTAAAAACATTAAAGCGGCCGCTAATAAAATTCTGGATGATTTTGATGGCAAAGTTCCGGATAATATGGAAGATCTGGTTAAAATTCCCGGTATTGCCAGAAAATCGGCGAATGTAATATTATATGTTTGGTTCGATAAAAATGAAGGCGTTGTTGTAGACACACATGTTAAAAGAATCTCGAATCGGCTTGGCTTAACAAAACATAAAAATCCCGTAAAAATAGAAAAAGATCTGATGAAATTATATAAACAAAAAGACTGGGGAAAACTGGCTTATTACATGGTTGAGCACGGAAGAGCTCTTTGTAAAGCACCGACACCAAAATGTGCGGATTGTGACTTGAATGATATATGCCCCGGTGCAAAAAAATATTTGTAATTTTTAATCACAGAATTCATTATAATTAAATGTATGTTTGAAAACGATCTTTGTCCGATTCTTGATGGAAATAAATCAAAAGAAGAATTTCCCAAGGAACCATATATAGACTTTAAACAAATAACTCAAAGCAGAGTTAATGATGCAATGACCGCTGAAATTTTAAGGAACCCGGATTTTGTTGAAAAATACGGAAATCCGCATGACCGGGATGAAGATGACTGGAACGATTTAACAACATCTCCGCTTGATGCTGAAGATCAAGCTCAAGTAAACG
This sequence comes from uncultured Candidatus Peribacteria bacterium, assembly GCA_964346325.1. Lineage (GTDB taxonomy): Bacteria > Patescibacteriota > Gracilibacteria > UBA1369 > PNNO01 > JAUVDZ01. The sequence goes on from CAYFUK010000045.1 coordinate 4,212, forward strand.
TATTCGGCCAAATGCAGGATATTCTTAATGCATACCCGAACCAGGAAATCGTTAAAGAAAAATTGTTCCGGTTTATGTCTTCGTTAAGCAAAAGAGAAACCAAGTACGCAATTGAGTTTATTAAACTTAAAATAGACGAAACAATTGAAGGTATCAAAAAAGAAATACTTACGGGCAACTTTAATCCGGATGATGAAAATTATTATAATTTTTTAGCTACATTAAGAACAAATATCACACTGAAATATCCTCTGAATAGCCTTATATTGAAATCCATTATTGAAGGATTGTTCAAGATGTACATTGAACTTAAAACCTCAAACATAACTTCACAAATAAGTCTGCATGCATTACATAAACATATTGAACTCTTTGTAAGCGGAATAGCGGGTTTGAACTCTACCTTGCCGGATAATTTATTAGATGATTTAAAACAATTGTGTGATTACACTGAAAAAGATGAATTAATACAAAGGCCATTGTCAAAATCGGGAGAACACAGTCCGGTCACTTTCACTTCGATTCCATCACCTGATGCATTCCCTGATATTGAACCTTATAAATCACAGGCCGTGGATATTATAGAAGATATACGAGATATAGTTTGTGAATCACTGGAAAGAATAAGTTCTTTCAGCAAATATTTTGATATAAAGGCCGAACTGAATATTGCTGAAATTAAGAGCGGAAAGTCTGAATCTAAAGAAAAAATTTTTCTTTCAATTTGCAGCTCGGAAAAAAGAAAAGTTGAAAAGTCATTTGAAAAAATAAATCTATTACAAGAAAATTTACAGGAAATAATGGTAAAAATGCAAAAACAAGGTCAAACTATTAATAGAGAATTACTACCCGATTATATTGAAGCGGTTGAACAATATATTGCAGATATATGGCAGAAAGCCCTTTTTCCGCACTTATTATTTTATGCACATCTAATATTTGGCGAAATGCCTACAAACAAGCCAAAATGGTTTTAATTATATAAAAAATATGTTATAAAAAAATCTAATACTTTTTAGTATACAATAAAATAACCTATAAAATGCGCTCACCCGAAAATTCAGAAAAGTCAAAATTTGATTTATTTCATGATTATGTTTTTTTAACAATTGATCCTGATTCTGATCGCGAAACAAATAAACGTTCAATAAGAGAAGCGGCTGTTGATTTTGCCTCCACCGAGCTTGGAGTGGATGAAAGTCCGGCTGCTTATTATGCTACTTATTTTTTTAAACTTCTTCAAAAAGAACCTGAGAAATATCAAAATGTTTGGGAATTATTGTATGAATTATCACAAAATGCTGAAAAGGCTGAAGTTGTATTGCGGATTTTCAATAAATTAAGTGAATTAAATGAAGGTGATCTCACTTATTTATGGATCGTTGTCCATGGCATTATTCGTGGTGACTATTTTGTAAGCACCGTATTAACAGATAATTATAGTAACCGGGCACATTCAATAGGCCTTACCCCTTTGGAAACCAGAAAACAACATAATACCAATTCAAAACGCCGTGAAAGCCTTGAATCCGTAAAAAAATTGATTCAGGGAAGAATTATCCAGCCTGATCCCCCGGATATCAGATTAGAAGATGTCGAAGGTTTCGATGAATATGAAAAAAATATTTTTCGTGAAATATATTTTCTTTTGCGTCAAACTGTAGATGCTCTTTTATTCGCATCAATCGAGTCGGATAAAATCGAAAAAATATTGGATAAAACAAAATCATTTATCCATGGGTTCGTTTACGCCAAAGGATTTACAGATGAAAGCCAAAAATTTAAATATAAAAAATTTATCGATAAAGTTACAAAAGAATATTTTGAACAATTAAAGAAGTATGCGGTTGAAATGTCAAAACCGGAAAGAAAAAACACATTTTTTCAGGATATTTTGAACGAACCTTATCTGATAAATAACGAGTTGCTTTGTAATGACACACAGAAATCTTTATTGGAACATATTTCTAAAAATTGGATTGAATTAAGAGAAAAACTAATTTTATATTTAAAAAATAAAGAAGCTTTTATCGAAAAATATGATGCCGAAAACAGTAAAGAAAGACCAAAAAAACCACAAACACAATTTTTTACAAAATTCAGTGGCACCGGCAGTTCTTTTAATGATGCCGCAACTGCGGAAACTGTTAAGGCGGAAGTTATAGAAGATCAACTCGTAGCCGACCCTGATGACTTTAGCAGATCTCAAACAGAGAAAAGTTTAACAAGTTTCGGGATTCCACAGGTGACCGATTATATTCATCATCCCACTCAGACGGGAGATATGGATCCAAAAATATTAGAAAAGGGAAAAGGAACATTGGTCTGGATACCGGTGCAAGAAACTCCGTCTGAAATTACATCGGGAACCGCCGAGAAAACAGATGAAACTATCAGACTGAACAGTACTGCGGGCATAAAGGCCTTAACAGAAGAAGAACTTACAAGATATAAAGCGGAAAACAATTCAGTAAAAGAAGAATTGAAAGAAAATGATATTAACGGGAATTTTGATTTAAGATTTAAAGCGGAAAAACTGTTTAAAACTGTAAACAGGCTCTATGATCGTGAAACGGTTCAACAACTTAAACAAATAATTAAAGAAGAAATACTCCCGAAACTGGAATCTGAAGACTTTAAAAAAGAATTTATGCTTATTTTATTGGAAAAGTTGAATGAATCTTTCTACAAAGCGCCTGATGTAGATTTTACACAATTTCGAATATTGATAAAAGAAATACTTAATATACTGGTTGCTGATAATGATTCATACATTCCTGAAAATGATTTTATTGAATCAGTAAAAGAAGATGTACCGGAACTTGATGAGTATCCCGAACTGGCTGAACACCTTAAAAATAAAGGATATTATCAATATTTTGTAGATATACAGAATAAACTTAAAGATCTTGTAACAGATTTTGCCGACAGATTAACAATACATAGCGAACTCATAAAAAAGCTAAATGGCCAGCCCTATTATAAAGATATATTTAATGATTACGGAAAGGATAAAGAGAATGAATTGTTTAAACTTAAACAGGAAAGTAAAAAAGTAAAAGGAAATTGGTTTACGGGTCCTTTCATAAAAATGTGTAGATCCCTGAGAGGAAACAATAAAGTTTCAACACAGGCCAATGAATATTTTGAAGAATTATCCAATGCTATCGATAATATATGGGAAGAAGGAATGTATCCGGTTTTAAACAATTTTTCTAAACTTTATTTCGGTACTCATATCGAATTACAATCAAATACAAAATAGCTCCCAGGGCCACCAGCCCGAGCCCCCCAAAAACTATTCCATAATTAAGCTGCGAAATAAAGAATAGGCATGACAGGAATCCCGCGAAAGCCAAGACAGGCATTTTGCCTATATTTAGCGGTATTTTAAATTTCCGAATCTGTTCGGGATATTTGTAACGGAGTGTTATAACCGCCAGATTTATAACCGCAAATGTAACAAATAATGTAAAATTCGTCAGTTCAGCCACCATTCCTATATCCTCAATGAATGTAAAGATTATCGCAAAAACCATAACCGTCCATATTGCAACATGAGGAGTGCGCCTTTTTTTGTGAACTTTATGAAAAGGTTTTAAAAGCTTGTAACTCTCCGCTATTCCGTAAAGGGTTCGGGAACCTGCAATAAGACTTATTAAAACAGTGTTGCCGGTTGAAAACAAAGCAATAACGGAAAGTAATATAAATGCGTTGTTGCCGAGTAAAGATGCGGCTACATCGGCAAGCGGTGCTTTTGAGGCGGCAAGTGTCTGCCAATCAAGAACACTTATGGCTGCCATGGCAACAAGAATATATAAAATTGTTGTAATTCCTATTGATAATAAAAGAGCAAGCGGGATTGTTTTACGCGGATTCCTGCATTCTTCCGCCAGCTTTACAACACTTTCGAATCCGATAAAAGCAAAAAATACCAAAGCGGCGGATTTTATAACTCCGCCAAATCCCAGAGGCATTTTAACATAATCAACCGATCCGAATTGTGTTATACCAAGAGCAATGATTATAAATAAACCAATTATTTCAAGGGCTGTAAAAATAATATTGGCCCATGCGGATTCTTTGATGCTCCTGTAATTTAAAACAGAAAACAAAATTATTATTAAAATAGCCACGTGTACTATTCTTTCCAATCCAAACAATTCCGTGAAATAACCTGCGAAACCTATTGAAACAACTGCCGCGGAAATTATTGCCGAAAGCAAAACAAAATATCCGATAAAAAATGCCAGCCCTTTTCCGAAAGCTTTATTCGTATAAGTAAATTCAGCGGCATCTTTTGGATACATCGAGGAAAGCTCGGCATAAGAGAATCCTGTTAATAAAGCAACCACAGCTGAAATAAAAAATGCAAGCCACACAGCATTGCCGGAAGTTTCGGTTGCCGCGCCAATTAAAACATAAATTCCAGCCCCCAAAATAAGCCCAACCCCGATTGTAGTTGCGTGAAATAATCCGAGTTCGCGTTTTAATTTATTGCTTTTCATAAAAATTATATTTAAGAGTGGTGATGTGTACCCCTTTTACAAGGATGTTCGGACTTATTTTAAAGGTTCCGGGAGCTAGCTTCCAGAGAAAATTTTGGAAACGTTGGTGCAGGCGCGCGGTGCGGCCGGCCGCCTGCAAATTCCATACCAAAAAACTGCGGAAAAATCGC
>CAYFUK010000046.1:0-8551 GCA_964346325.1 uncultured Candidatus Peribacteria bacterium
TTAGTATTAGCGACTTAATCATACCACGGTGTCCTAAATGTCTGTGTATTGTTTAAAATTATAACCGTAATACTTGCACAATTTTAACAACTATGTTATAATTAACGTAGAAAAATAAATAACCAAAATAAAAATGTCAAAAAAATCCAATCTATGGAAGTACATTGCTGCTGCTATCGGTGGTGTAGCGGTAATAGCAATAGTAATTATTGGGACTACCGGAGATTATTTCCAGGGTAGATCTTTTTCCGTTAAAGCACCGGAGCAAATCTCAGATTTGCGTACGGTAGCTCCGCAAAAATCTGTTGACAAACAACTTCCGCTTCCACCTCCACCAAATAATAATGTTGACACCAAAATCGCCGATGAATCTCTTACAGATCATAATATCCCTGAACGGTTAGAGGATATGCCGGAGCGATGCTATACCGAGTGTGAACTGACACAAAGGCACAAATCGCTTGTAAAGGAAGTAAGAAATATTAATTTTACAGCAACAATTAATGATCTTGAGGCCAGGATCAGAACATTGGAGAACACATTGTCCAATGGCAATTTCACTTCTTCAATCAATCAATTAAAAGATGATGTCAGTGGACTACGAGGACTTGTTAATTTGATTCAAACTCAAATTGGAGGTTTCGAATATACACAAACAATGAATGCGTTATGGCAGAATATTTTTAGTCTCGGTAATGCATTGAGCAATCATACCACTGCACATAATGAAGGTGGCTATCCTCCAATATACGGGGTAGATTATTAAGATTTAAGCAATATTGATTATTAAGGCGGCTAATTAACTATTATTGGCCGCTTTATTTTTTATTGTTAAAAATTTATCAAAATAATCAGCTTTCTCATTATCACCCGATTGTCTGTAACTGTCAGCTAATTTTTCAATAGACATTAAATAATTCGGGTTTGCTTTATAGAAAATCCTATATTTTCTTTTTTCATCCTCTGATCTTTGATCAATATCTATGGTCCACATCCAATATTCAGGAGTTAATTCAATTAATTCTTCATAGGCTCCAATAGCTTTTTTATATTCTCCTTCCAAATAATATTTGTTTCCCCAGTTTTCCCATAAAAATGCATTATTTGGTGCTTTATTATATGCGATCTCAAAGTTGTATTCCGCTTTATCAAATTTATTATTATTCGAATAAAGTACGCCTTTATAGATATGATATTGAAAATCTTTTCCATTAAACCATCCTGCATTTTCAATGTATTTGTCTACATTCATTTTATTTAATAATCCAAAAAACAACCCGGCCTTATAATGAATTTCGTCCTGGAACGGATTTATTTCAATTGCATTATTAAAAGTTTCATAGGATTTATCAATTCTCATATTTGTAAATTCACTTAACCCCCTGCTATATAAAATATCGGCTCTTAACAAATTTAAAGTGTAGATATTTGCAAAAACAAGTGAAGTAATAAGTAAAGATGATATAAAAACCGATAAACTGCTTAATTTTATTTTTATTTTTTTGTATTTAACAACCGGCACCAGAAATAAAGCTAATGCAGTATAAATGACAATCCAATCAGTTAATAAAGGAAAGCTGAAAAACATAGCGATAAGTACGGCCATTAAAGCAAAAGAACCTATGCCGAACGATGTGTCTTTTAATAACCTTAGATTTTTTAAGAATAATATTGTTAAAGCCCCGATAACAATAAGAAAAATCAATAAGCCAAACAAGCCCTGTGTAACGGCAGTGTCCAATAAAATATTATGTGCTCTGTCGGAAACATCCAATAAGTTTTCATAATTATAGATCTCAGGGGAAAGGTGTTTTTGAATAACAGTTCTAAATGTTTCTAATCCTGATCCGATAAAAGAATTATCTAATATCGTATTTAAAGAATCTTTCCAAATAACAAATCTGGAATTAATTGAACGCAAGGATGGTGCTACTAATAGGATAAATGCAACTCCACTTGCAATTACTCCCGTTCCTATCAGGCCTTTATATAGATTTCTGATTGGCAAAACCGATAAAATGAATACAATAAACGAGAATCCCAATCCTAACATAGAAGCCCTGTTCTCCGTTGTTAGAAGGGCTCCCAGTAAAATAATCAAACTCAATATATATAAATATTTATTTTTATTATTATTTGCATCTTTTGTTGAAAATATTGCAATCCATATTGGTAATAAAAGGAACTGACCAAGAAAATTCGGATGTCCGAAAGTTGCAAAAGTCCTTCCGGTAAATATTTCATTTGCGCTGAATTGATAAATATCTATTCCCATTCTTTGTAAAAAAGCGTATAAACTTACAAAAATTCCAACTCCCAATATCATTTTTAATGCTTTATTTAAAAATTTTTTATCAAATATCAAATGTAAAAATATCAAAAAAAACAATAAATAAAGCAGGTGAGAGAACAATCCCTGCATTCTTGTATAGGAACCAAAAAAGCTTAAGTATGGAGCGGTAGAGAAAAAAGTAGACAAAATTAAACTTAAAAACCAGAGTATGAGTACTAAATATAAGTATTTATTATACCTGAATTTGATTTTTTTATTTTTTACTAAGTTAATGAAAATACATAAAACTGAAATAAAAAGGAACATTGTTAGATAAACAATCTTTGGGATTTCATAATAAGAAAATCCCCATGGATTAACCATTAAGGGCACAAGAAAGATCAGAAGAAACAGATAATGTCTATTTTTCATTTTATAATAAATTTATTGATGCAATTTCTTTAATAATACTATACACATATTTATTTGTCAGCAATTTGACAAACAGGTCTTAATGTTTATACTTCATGCTGGCTCTTTACTCTTAACAAAATATAAAATGGCTAGTCGCGACAGATATGCGGAGAAATTTGAAGATTTCATTGTAGACGCTATAAGCGAAAGCAATCTAAAAGAAGGTGATTCGGATGAACTGCAACTCTCAGTGGAATGCCCTTGTTGTAAGAGCGGTATCGTTCAAATGGAAATCAATACCAAATTTCAAACGGTTTTAGCTCAATGCAGCAATCATGGGTCTAACGGAGATTGCGGATCACACAAAATTTCGATGAATTATAAAACTCCCCCAAGAACCCGCATGGTTGATAATGGAATTGAATAATGGTATAATGTAATTGAATTACGACTGGGACAAATAACGAATTTGTGTAACAAAAATTATGAACAAACAGTTAGACCGCTGGATAGAAGAAAAACTTCAACAAACAGCGAATCCAAAAAAAATAAAAACCCCCGGATTTAAAAAAGGGGGCAAATCTCAAAAACAATCTCAAAATCAATCTCAAAGACAGCCCCAAAAGCACAAGAGAACAATCCAAAAAAAACAAATTGGAAAATCTAAAGGTCATTTTGCAAATAAAGTACGAATAATCCCTCTTGGTGGCCTGGATGTTGTTGGAAAAAATATGATGGCGATTGAATATGGGCGCGATATTATGGTGATCGATATGGGTTTCCAGTTTCCTGACGAAGACATGTTCGGGATAGATTATGTAATACCGGATATCAGCTGGCTTAAAGAACGTAAAAATCGCATTCGCGGCGTCATTATTACTCATGGTCATCTTGATCATATCGGTGCGATCCCGTATATCCTGCCTGAGTTGAATTTTCCGAAAATTTACGGGACAAAGCTTACTCTGGGTTTTGTTGAAAAACGCGTTGAGGAATTTGGTATAAAAAAAGACACTGTTTTAAATGTTGTTGATCCTGATGATATCATCAAATTAGGCGCATTTAAGTGCAGTTTTTTCAGAGTTAACCATTCGATCCCGGATGGCGTCGGAATAGTTATCGAAACCCCTGAAGGCAATATAGTTCACACCGGTGATTTTAAGTTTGATTTTAATCCCGCTGATCAAATTCAGGCGGATTACGATAAATTAGTAGCTATCGGTAAAAAGAACAAAGCAACCGTTTTATTTTCCGACAGTACAAATGCCACAAGAGAGGGTCACACAATTTCAGAGGAATCCATAGGTGTTACTCTGGATATGCTGATTCGTGAAACCGAAGGCCGTATAATTATTGCATCTTTTTCATCTTTGATAGGCAGAATTCAACAGATTTTAAATTCCGCACAAAAATATAAAAGGCAGGTTTATTTAAGCGGACGGAGCCTGATTAACAATATCGCGATTGCAGAAAAACTTGGTTATTTAAAGGTTCCCAAGGGGTTGATACATGATATTCGAAAAGCCGGGAAATCACCCGGAAAAAGAGCGTTGATATTGACAACCGGTAGTCAGGGCGAGCCGGTTTCAGCATTAACAAGGATTTCTTTGGGGGATCACAAATATGTAAAGATTAAAAAAGGTGATACTGTTATTATTTCAGCAACACCTATAATCGGGAATGAACGTGCTATTTATACGGTAATTGACAACCTTACTCAGCTTGGTGCGCACGTTATTCATAATAAAATTATGGATGTTCATACTTCGGGCCACGGATGTCAGGAGGATTTGAAAAAGATGATGAATATGGTTAAGCCGAAGTATTTTGTGCCTATTCACGGGCATTATTATATGAGGTCAAAGCATCGTGATTTGGCAATTGAAGAGGGAATTCCGGCGCAAAACGCAATTTTACCCAATAATGGAGAAATACTGGAGCTTAAAAATGGCCGTGTTATTTTAAGCAAAAACAAGGTTGATACCAATTATATTCTTGTTGACGGTCTTGGAATGGGAGATATGGGCTCGCGTGTTATTACGGAACGTGAGATGATGGCTCAAAACGGCTGCATTATAGTTAATATGAAAGTTCGCGAAAATAATAAGCAACTGGTTGGCAACATTGATTTGATAACACGCGGATTTGTTTATCAAACGGAATCCGATAAAATTCTAAAAGATTTAAAAGCCGATGTTAAAAAGAAATACAATAAATTTTTACAAAAGCATACTAAACCCGGAAAGCAGAATATTAAGCAGTATTTGGCTTCGGTTATTGATAAATACACTCACAGGGTTCTTGAAAGAAGACCGCTTATCGTTGTGAATCTTCAGGAGATTCGATAAAGCTTACTTCATTGCCCCGAGCTTCTATTTTCTGTAAAAGTAGTTGTGCGGGCCCGCTTAAACTATGCCCCTCTTTGGGTTGCATCGTAACTTTATGTACACCATCGATTATCGTTTGTGATATAGCGCATAAATCTATCATTTCAAGAATTTCACGAACTTCTTTGTTGGTTGCACGCTCAATAAAAGTGATGTCGATTTTTGCGGGTTTTTCCGGTATTTCCGATGACATAAATAAGGATGTTAAATTTACAGAAGGTCACAATAATATATTTTTATATGTTTGTCAATAGAAAGTACCTAAAAAGACCACGGTTTTTTAAATTCTATCTGCTTTTACGCAAACGTAAGAAGCCAATTGCATTATTTCGTTTATCCTGGTGGGCAGGGAGAGATTCGAACTCCCGTAGACATAAAGTCGCCAGATTTACAGTCTGGTGCATTTAACCGCTCTGCCACCTGCCCGGGTTTATATTTGACCTTTAACGTTTGACATGTGACCATTTGGTGACACGTTAATAGTCAATGGTCAAAAATTCAAAGGTGGAGCCACCTGTCGGATTCGAACCGACGACCCACAGTTTACAAGACTGTTGCTCTACCAACTGAGCTAAGGTGGCTTATAAATCTGTTAAAGAGCACAAAAGATCATATTGTAAAAAAAAGCTAATGTCAATAAAATTAAACTATGGATAATCTCAGAAAAGACGTACCATTGGCTCCTTATACGGCTTATAAAATCGGCGGTCCGGCTGATTATTTCGCCGAGGCCACGGGTCATAAACAAATTCCCGATTTAATCGAGTTCGCGAATAAAAAGAATATTCCATTCTTTCTGCTTGGCGGAGGTTGTAATACCGTGTTTTCCGATAAAGGATTCAGAGGTCTTGTTATACATAATAAAGCCAATAACATCGAAGTGCACGGCAGCAGCGTTGTAGCCGAGTCCGGTGCAATGTTGGCAGCGGTAATTGAACAAGCGCGTAAAAATGAATTGGGCGGCATAATAAAAATGGTCGGGCTTCCGGGCACAATCGGCGGTGCTGTTTATGGAAATGCCGGAGCCCGGGGAATAGAAATAGGGGATTTTGTAGAATCCGTTGAAATTTTCAGGCCCGGAGACGGAATCCTTAAAGAACCAAAAGAGTATTTTCAGTTTTCATACAGGTATTCGATTCTTAAAAAAACTAAAGAAATTGTTTTAAGAGTTATTTTGGATTTGCCCAATTCGGACCCGCACGACGTGACATCGGAAGTTATGCGGTTTCGCGCTCAGAAGCAACCAAAAGGTAAAGTTGCGGGTTCTTTTTTTAAAAATCCTTCGGCAACCGAGGCGGCAGGTTACCTTATCGATAAAGCAGGACTTAAAGGGCTTAGGATAGGCGATATTCTGGTGTCTGAGCGGCACGGTAATTGGTTTATGAATGTAGGCGATGCAACTCAGGAAGATATTATAAAAGTGGCAAAAAAGTGCAAAAAAGAGGTTGAAAATAAATTTGAAATTCAGCTTGAACCCGAAAATATATTGATTGATGAATATGGTAACCGAATTGACATATGATTGTATTCTTTGGCAAGGGTATTGATTTTTTGTCAAATATTTGGTAAAATAAAGTGAAAGCTTAAATAAAAATAGTTTTCATTAAAACATTATAACCCAAACAAAATGGCTAAAACCGCTCTAAAAAAGGGTCTTAAACAGGGATTAATCATGCTGGGCCTTACTACGGTGCTTTTAACAATTTTCTCGGCACTTGGAGGAGTGGCATCAGCGCAGTTAATACAACAGGGTGATGTACCTTCAAGTATTTCTCAGGCGACCGGTGGGGAAGGTTCATTCAGATCTTTGATTCTGAATATAGTTAACTTCTTCCTGTTATTTCTGGGTCTGATTGCGGTGATTATGATTATCTACGGTGGTATTACTTATGTAACTGCTGCGGGAAATCAGGAAAAAATCGAAAGTGCAAAAAAGATTATTTTGTACGCAATCGTAGGTATCATTATTGTTTTGATCTCATTCGCACTTGTAAGAACCGTTATTTCAGGTGCCGGTCAGGGCGCGGAAGGATAGTAAAAGCCCGGAGACGAGCTTTAGCGAGTCTCTCGCGAGCATAAACTTATCGTGAAGCGCAGAGTGAGCAAAGCGAACTCTACCTATAAAAGAACATAATAAAAAATTTAAAAGCTCCGGCTTAGCTAAAAAAGTCGGAGCTTTATTTATGCAATATCCGGATGAAGCTTGGCCACTCGTTCTTTTTCGGTTTTTTCAATGTATCTTTTGGCGCATTCGTTTTTTACTATTATAAGCCCTTTTTTTATTTCTGTTATATCACGTGCGGAAATAAGCCTTTCAGGGCCTTTAAATAAACCCAAAAAAGATTTATATACAAATATTTTTGTTAAGCCAAAAGCCTTTACATCAATATAATAATCATGAACACCGCCCAAATGTTCCCCTTTTTCTGTTTCCACTCTGCTTTTTAGAATACCAATATCCTCTTTTATTATTTCCCGGACTTTAATTATATCTTCAGCATCTATTATATCTTCATGGCTGCCGATAGTAACCGCCTGACCAAAAAAAAGTATATCCATTGGCATGATTATCTTCATTTTGCCTGAATTTACAAAAAATGCAGCGACTTTTCCGCTTTTTGTATCGATAAGTATATCGGTTATTCGGGCTGTTTTACCCATCCCTTCAACAACCAGGGGTGTTCCCACAATTTTAGTGTACGGTTTTTCCATATTTTTATTTTAAAGCAAAAAATCTTTGACTTCAAAAGGGAAATTTCTTATAGTTATAGGGCTTTCAAAATCAAAGTAAAACCTTCGGGGCATAGCGTAGTCCGGTTAGCGCGCTCGGTTTGGGACCGAGAGGTCGCAGGTTCGAATCCTGCTGCCCCGACCAGTCAGTAATTATTCAATCATGGCAAAATCAAACCTCGATAAATGGGATACCATGAAGGTACATCCTATAAGTCTTCAATCTACGCAAAGAGTAGAACGTCCTTTTGTAGAAACCTCTGAATTGCCTGCGATTCCCGAGAAATTAATAACGGAAGATGTTAGTGAGCAGGCCAAATTAGTTATTGAAGCATATGACAGATCTGAAAATAATGAATTCCGGAATGAGCAGGATCAGGAAAGAGAAATTTATTTACGAAGACGATTAGTTATAGAGCTAAAAAAAGTTTCGGAATTTCTTTCAACGGTTTTGCGTAAATATCGTGATGGTTTTCCCACTTTGCCTGAACAAATATCAATTTATACAAACACGATTAATGCGAGTATTGATTCTTTAAATAATACTGAAATAAACACCAAGGATGTAATTATTAAAATTCACAGAATAGTATTACCTTTGTTTGATACCCTTCATTATCAATTTCATGTTGAGGAAAATGAATCTTTTAGTTTCGAGCCTATAAATACTGAAATAAAGGAGTGCCTTTCTATATTGGCCAATATGGTAAAAAATAAACTTTAATATTTTTTGAAAAGTTGCTAGCTG
>CAYFUK010000047.1:0-8364 GCA_964346325.1 uncultured Candidatus Peribacteria bacterium
GCTTAACCCAAATACTTTTGGATTCGTAAATTTTCATAAGCTGCTTCTCGGCTTCTTCAACATTGTTTGCTTTGATTATTTCTCCGGGCATGATTTTGGAGTTAAATATTTTTGCTTTGCAATGGTACGCCCGGAGGGATTCGAACCCCCAACCCTCGGTTCCGAAGACCGATGCTCTATCCGGTTGAGCTACGGGCGCGTAATTTAAAGCGCAGGCCTATTTAAGACCTGCGCAATTTTATCATTATTAAACCTTATTATCAACTTACGAACGCTCTTTTTTTGCTATGGCTCGATTATTCCACCAAACCAATACCGGAGTTGCCACAAAAATTGATGAATAAGTACCGATAATTGTTCCCATTACAAGTGCCAGTACAAAATAGAAAATTGATGTACTGCCCAATAGAAGTAATGCAACCAATGTAAATAACGTTGATAAAGAAGTATTGATTGAACGCGCCATTGTTTGAGTTAGAGCCGCGTTTGCAACATCGGTAAATGTTACCTCCCTGCTCATATCTTTAAGATTTTCACGAACGCGGTCAAATACAACAATTGTATCATGAACCGAGAAACCGAGTATTGTTAACAGCGCTGTTATAAATAAGGCATCAATTTCAACATTCAAGACATTTCCAAGAATGGCATAGATTCCAACAACAATTAATACATCATGAGCCAATGCAACAATCGCACTTAAACCGAACCTCCAAGGCGAAACCTTTCTTGGTATTTTTCTGAAAGCGAAAGCTATATAAATAACAATCGCAACCAACGCTATAATCAAAGCAATAATCGCTTTACTCTGCATTGTTTCACCAACTGTAGGCCCCACTGTTGTAAATCTCGGCTCTTCAAGTGCACCGAATCTTTCTTCGAGTTTTTGTATTATTTTATCATGTACTTCAGTGCTCAAATACTTGGTTTTTATAATGAAGCCTTCGTCAGCTTGAATTATTGTTGCAGTACTAAAATCAACAATTGCTTCTTCAGCAGGAGCTATTTCGGTTTTTGTATAATCAAGTTCGCTTACTTCAACATCTTCACTTTCTTCAGTTGGCTGCTCTTCGGCATCAGCTGCAGGTATTTCTTCTCCGTAAATTTCATTTCCGATTTCTTCAAGAGCTGTTTGCAATTCTTCCTGCCGGACTTCCTGTTCATTAAATTTAACCTGCATTAATGTACCTCCCGTAAAATCAATACCCATTCTGAGTCCGAATGCGAATATTGAAACAATTGCTATACCAACGATAATTCCTGAAACGCCGAACCATTTTTTTGAATTACCGATTATATTAAGAGATTTTCGTTTCTTTTCAGTAGGTTTTGCACCGAGTAAGAAGTAATTCTTCGCAAGGGGAGTCCCCACTATAAGTTTAAGGAATGCTTTGGTAATGGTTATTGCGGTAAACATTGAAACCAAAATACCCGCGGCAAGGTTAAATGCGAATCCCTGAATAATTGAACTTCCGAAGTAAAACAATATTGCACATGTGATTAAAGAAGAAAAGTTCGAATCGCGAATACTTTGCCATGCACGGTCAAAACCGATATCTATCGCGCTTCCTAAAGGTCTTCCGTTTCTGGTTTCCTCTTTGATTCTTTCAAAAATAAGAACATTGGCATCAACCGCCATACCAATCGAAAGTATTACACCCGCAACACCCGCAAGCGTTAATACAATCGGATTTGCAAGCAGATAAACAATAAAAAACAACGCAAACACAGCCAGTATCGAAGTAATAAACTTTTCCCAGGAATTATCCTTGGAATTCAATATCCGCATCATCAGGTATATAAACATACTCACGGCAATCAGAATCGCCAGTACCGTATTAAGCGAACTCTGTATTAAGAAAAGCAGAATAACCGCGTAAATCGATAATGCAACAATAGCTATTAAACCTTTTAATCTGTAGTAAAGCATCATGAAAATACCCAGAATAATAAGGCCTACAATACCTGCCCACAAACTCTTGTTAAGCGCATCAGCACCAAGTTCGGCCCCGATTGTATATTGGCCCGCAAGCACAATGGGCGCCGGAATCGCACCCGTATTCAAATCTCTTGCAAGTTCGGTTGCTTCTTCAATGGTAAAGTTACCTTCAATAATTGCCTGACCACCTGATATTTTTGTTCTTACGGTAGGTGCCGATATTAAATCGCCTCCAACAAAAATCGCCAAAGGTTTATCGATGTTTCTCTCAGTTATTTCCGTAAATAGCTCAGAACCTTCATCATTAAACTGAATTGTCACATAAGGTTCATACATCTGATTAAATGCAACATCGGCATGTACAAAATGTTCTCCTGTTAAACTTGTTTCTTTCCACTCACTCGGAATGGTGGAAAAGAATATTTTTTCAAATTTATATTTATTAAATGTTTCGGTTTTTTCTTCAGCTCCCACTATGGTGCCGGCCTGGATAATATGGTATCCGAATTCCGTTTCCACCATTGTTAGTTCACCCTTTTCTTCAAGTGCCAGTGCGGCGTCTTCGAATTTCTGCGTGTATGCTCCTTCACCTGCGGGTTTAATTAAAACACCGCCCACTTCTTTTGCAGTTGAATCATCATTTAATTCTTTGGCTTTTTCAGTAAAGTCAGCGCCTTCTTCAATTTCTGCAACTGTTTCTTCAGCTAAAGCTTTAGCTTCTTCTTTAGTTCTTGTTATTGATTCATCAGCCCTTTCGGCACCTTCGTAAGCAAAAAGAATATGACTGACATTAACCTTTTTATCTTCGGTTACCGTACGTTCTTCAGCTTCTTTTTCATTTAATTTGATTATATTTAAACCTTTTATTTCAATAAGTTCACCTGTTGCGCTTAAGCTCTGATCACCGCTTGTTTCAATTGTTCCCTGATACACCGTACCCGGCTGCATGTTTGCAAGTTTTTCCGCGAGCGCATCATTAATTCTGTCTTCATATACAAATTCATCATTAACCGTATAAGTAGCCCTCTCGGGATTTGCTTGTTCTTCTTCCTGACCAATAACTGCGAAATTCTCGGCATTTACTTTTTGAAGAACTTCATTTGCCTGATTTTCAATTTCCTGTTTTTCATTGGGATCGATTTCCTGTTTTCTCTCTTTGAATTCAAGCTGGATTGTTTTACCTATTGTTTCTTTTGCTTCTTCTATATTCACACCCGCAAGATCAACAACAATATGATGTTCTCCGGCTATCTCGGATATAAAAATATTAGGCTCGCTTACACCAAGGCTGTTAACACGTTTGTTAATTACTTCTTTTACACCTTCAATTATTGCCTTTTGGTCTTCTGCAGAAACTTTTCGAAGATCGATTTTATAATCAAGTTCAGCGCCTCCCTGCAGATCCAGACCTAAATGAACATGCTGATTTTTAAGATAATCAGGGGCCCAGCCGACAACAGGGGCTTTAGTTTGTGGTGGCAAGTCGAAAATACCAAGTATTACGGCAACCAATATAATTACTATAACTTTTATAAAAGAACGTCCTTTCATTTGAAGGGGGATTAAGAATTATTATTAAAAATATATGAATTATTTGTTCTGCTCATGCAGTTTTTTGTCCATTTCTTCATTGTTGCCTTTGCCTGATCTTCCATAGTCATCTTGTAATTTTACAACATCGGTTAATTCAGGTGTTGAAACCTCGAATATCTGTGAATCTTCCAAAGCTTCAGCACGATGAATAGTATAAGGATTTACATCGAATTTGTCACCCGGTTTTAAGATAATTTCCTTTAAATTATCTTGATTCGTGCCATAAACCATTTTTACAAGCCCGCTGTAAATATACTGTGTTTCTTTTTTTTGCTCATGATATTGCAGTGAATAGCGGTGTCCTTTATTTAATTCCAGAATTTTTCCGGCATATTTGTTATTTTGAGCAAACCATATTTCACACCCCCATGGTTTTGGTTTAATTTGAGTTTTGTGTTCTTCATTGTTCATATTGTGAAATTTTATAAATATTTACCTTCCTCTTTCAACTTTTCAACAACTTTTTTAACATCCTGACTGCGATTTTTAGGGCAAATCAGCAAAGCATCATGAGTATCAATAACAATCAGGTCATTAAGGCCCACAGTTGCAACTATTTTATCGGGATTATGAGTTCTTACCACACTTCCGCTTGTATCAATTCCAATATGTTTGCCGTGAATTATGTTATGTTTTCGGTCATTGGCAAGTTCATCATGGATTGATTCCCATGTTCCCACATCACTCCATCCGAAATCAGCGGGAATTATTCTTACTTCATCTTCTTCAACTTTTTCCATAATCGCATAGTCAATTGAGATTTTTTCGCATGCTGAGTAGTTTTTTCGAACTGCATTTTCTTCATCCGCAGTACCTATTGAATTTTTTATTTTCATTAATTTGTCGTAGGTATCAGGCAGATGTTCTTGATACTTTTGTAAAATAGTATCTATTCGCCATACATACATTCCTGTATTCCAAAGATAATTTCCGTCTTCAATAAAATCCTTTGCTTTTTCATAATCCGGTTTTTCCGTAAAACCTCTGAATTTCAATACTTCGTTGCCGTCAATTTCGTCGATTTTATTACCAACTTTAACCCATCCGAGATTAACATTGGGGTATCTGGCTTTAACTTCGATTATATTAAGAGTTTTTTGCTGTTGTGCAACTTTTTCAGCCACTGCAAGTTTTTTACGGAATTGTTCGGTATCCTTAACAAGATGATCCGCATAAATTATAGCCATTACTTCATCAGGATCCGATTCAACCGCAAGCCTCATTGCAGCGTATCCTATACAGGTTGCAGTATCACGAAGCGCAGGTTCGAGAATAATATTATCATTGGAAATTTGCGGCAACTGGGCAAGAATATCTTCAAGAAAATCTTCGTTTGTTGCAACATAAATATTTTTATCACCAATATGCTTGATTCTTTCGTAAGTTTCCTGAAGCATTGTTATGTCGCTTGTTAGCTTCTGAAACTGCTTTGGTTTTTTTTTACGGCTTAAAGGCCATAATCTTGTTCCTGTTCCTCCGGCCAGTATTACTGCTTTCATTTTTTTATTATTAATGATTTATCCCAGTCTTTTGGTGCTTTGATTTCGAGGATATCAAGTATAGTGGCTGCAATATTCGAAAGTCCAGCTCTTTTTCTCAGTTTTGCATTCTTTAATTCATCACTGCAAAGCAAAAATATCACGGGATTTAAAGTATGGCTCGGGCACTCGTCTCCGCTGTCTTCATAAATCATATATTCCGCATTGCCGTGATCAGCGGTTAAAAATACATGATATCCTTTGTCCCGTGCTTTGGGAATAATCCTGCTCACACACTCATCAAGAGTTTCAACGGCTTTTACGGTGGCCTTATAATTACCTGAATGGCCCACAAGATCACAATTGGCATAATTTAAAATTATAAAACTGTAATCATGTGTTTTAAGATCTTTAAGTAGTGTATCCGTAATTTTTTTTGCGCTCATTTCAGGTTTATCAGCGTAACTTTTTACTTTTGATGAAGGTATCATTATTCTTTTTTCACCTTTATATGGTTCTTTTTCCTGACTGTTAAAAAAGAATGTAACATGTGCGTATTTTTCGGTTTCAGCTATACGTAATTGTTTTAAACCTTTATTTGAAAGAATTTTACCGAGATTTGTTTTAAGTTCAGGGGCGGGAAAGGCAACTTTTGCTTTTTTACTGTAAGGTCCGAAACAACAAAAATAAGGTTTTACACCTTCCGTAAATTTTTTCGTTATTTGAGAAGCACGGTCTGTTCTGAAATTATAAAAAATAACACTGTCTTTTTTATTAACTTCACCGTTCTTATCCAAAACAACGGGTTCTATATAGTAATCCGATTCGACATCTTTATCATATTGTTTTTTAAGAGCCTTAATTGCGTCATCTTCTTCAGCTCCCTTCATCTTTGTCATTAAATCGTATGCCTTCTGTGTTCGGTTCCAGTTTTTATCTCTATCCATTGCATAATACCTTCCGATCATTGTTGCAATTTCACCCACACCGATTTCTTTTATTTGTTTCTTAATTTTTTTGATGAATTTATCGCCCGATCTTTCCGGAACATCTCGTCCATCCATAATCATATGGATGTAAACATCTTTGATTTTGTGTTTTTTTGCCATTTTTAATAAGGCAGAAAGATGTTTATAATTGGAATGTATTCCCGCATCGCTTACCATTCCGAGCAAATGAAGTTTTGATTTATTTTTTTTAACATTTTTTATCGCTCCTTCAACTTCTTTGATTTTATCCAGTTTATTTTCTTTAATTGTTTCATCTATCTTTTTTAATGCTCCCAATACAACTTTACCGGCGCCTATGGTATAGTGGCCCACTTCAGATCCTCCCTGAAATCCCGATGGCAAGCCCACTGCAGGTCCATGTGCGCCAAGTTCTGTTTTGGGATATCTTTTTCTCAGTTTATCAAGATATGGAGTTTTTGCGTTTTTAACGGCATTTCCTTTGTATTTTTTTCCTTCACCGTATCCGTCCAAAAGAATTAATAAAATTTTTTTATCCATTAAATAAATGTATTAAGATATAAATCCAATAAATAATTACCGAAAAATATTGTTATAAATGTGCCAACTATCATAAACGGAGCAAAAGGAACCTGAGATTTAAAACTGACCTTTTTAAAACTTAATAATATAAGGCTCACAATTGATCCTAAAATATAAGTTATAAAAACACTTAATATAAACAGCTGCCAACCAAGCAAAAGGCCCATTAATATACCAACCTGAACATCACCTTTTCCAAGCCAGGTTTCTTTGCTTATCCATACCTGAAATCCAAAAAATAATCCTCCGATTGCTCCGCCAACAAGCATATTGTAGAGCCCCGGTTCCGTAACAAACATTCCTACAATAAAAACCAATGCAATTGCCGGTAAAGTAAAAATTTCAGGTATTTTTAAATATTTTAAATCATAGAAAAATATTGAAATTAAAAATAAACTTATAACAATATAAAAAACATAATAAAAAAATATTAATCCGTTAAAATTACACGCAAGTTCACCAAATTCGTATGTGAAAAAGGGATACAATAAATAAAATGCGGCAAAAATACTTCCCGTAACAAGTTCAATAATTAAATAATTTATATCTATTTTCTTTTTACATATTCTGCATTTGCCCGCGGTTCTCAAAAAACTGTAAATAGGGATCAAATCTTTAAACTTTAATTTTTTATGGCAATGCGGACATTCCGATCGTCCTTTTATGATGCCTTTTATGTTTTTGTGAATTCTATAATTAACCACACTCAAAAAACTTCCAAAAAAAGTTCCGATTATAAATAAAAAAATTGTTGGTATGATCATTTAGTTGAAAATGTTAGCGAGTAGTTCATTGTATCTCTCCGCTGCAAGATTGCTTACCGCCGAACCATCACCGAGTTCATAAGCTTTTTTATACAAATCTTTAGCTCGTCCGTATTTTTCCTGTTTATGGTACATCCATCCGAGATTCAAATAAGGTGCATCAAATTCCGGATTCAAACTCAGTGCTTTTTGCAGATTTTTATTGGCATTTATAAAATCATTATTGGCTACCTGAGACCAGCCAAGCAGATTATAACTCATTGCATCATCCGGATGATGCACTATAGCTTTTTCGGCCAGCGCTACAGCTTTTTCAGGATTTCTAATTTTATCTATATATATCCAAACAGGCCTTGTAAAGTAATCGATTTCCGTTGGATTTTTGCTGATTACATCTTCATAAAGAGCGTTTGCATTATCATAATCTTCTTGCTGAAAGTAATATTCAGCAAGTTTCTGTTCAACATGAATTTTAGGTTCATATCCGAATTTGGCAGCTAATTCAAGAGTTTCAATCGCTTTATTCAGCTCGTCAACTCCCGCATAAGCAAGTCCCAGATAAAAAAATGTCTCGGGTTTTTCAGGGTCTTGACGTACAGCTTCTTCAAGGGCGTCAACAGCTTCCCGGTATTGCTCAAGCTTAAGATAACTGTATCCGAGTATAATCCATGCATCCCTGTACTCACGCTTTGTTTCAAGTACATTCCAAATAATATTCTTAGCCATCTGCGGCTGATCAACCTGAATCATTGCTCTGGCAATAAGAACTTTTAAATGTTCGGCCAGCCCCGCCTGGAATCGATCAAATTCATTCATCGCACTGATCAGTCTGTTTGCATTTTTACTGATTTCATCATCCGATGCATTTTCCACGGATTTGTGAAGCAGACTGCGCGCTCTTTCATATTCACCAAAATAAACCGACATCATTCCCTGATAATAAAGAACTTCCGAATCATCCACGTTTATATTATCAAAAATTGTTTTTGCTTCCCTGAAATCTTCAAGCCCGATATTTGCGCTGCCTAATATTATTTTTC
>CAYFUK010000048.1:0-8152 GCA_964346325.1 uncultured Candidatus Peribacteria bacterium
CAGGAAGCATCCCGAATGCAATAGCAACCTGCCCTAACTGTTCCACAACTCTGGCACCTCCCATTCCGCCGGCGGAAACTCCGCATATACCAAGCGGCTTATTTTTATATTGTTTATAAAGCATATCAAGCATCATTTTTAGTTCGCCCGGATAAGCGTGATTATACTCGGGGGAAACAATTATAATACCATCGGCTTTTTTTATTTTAGATTCGAGTTTTTTCGCCATTGGGATCTCTTCCGTGTTGTCCGTTGCTCCGATTCGATAATCTCTTACATCAAGAATTTCGCTGTCAAAATCAGCTTTTTTAATTTGTTCCAAAATAAATTTCGCTACTTTATCGGAATATCTTCCTTTACGTGCCGTTCCCAAAATTATAGGAATATACATATTAATCACCTTAAATGAATTATAGGTAATTATACCATAAAATAGACAAAAAATTAAGAAAATGCTAATTTATAATTACAATTAATGCTATAAAATATGCCTGCAAAATCGGAAAAACAACGAAAAGCCGCCGGTGCCGCATTATCAGCCAAGCGCGGTGAAATGCCAAAATCAAAACTAAAAGGCACAGCCAAAGAAATGTATGAATCAATGACGGAAAAACAGCTTGAAGATTATGCTAAAAAAGATGAATAAAAAAAACCGCCCTGCTTTTGTATTTAGCAGAGCAGTATTTTAGCAAACTTAAATCAAATAAACTTATGATTTAAGTTTATCCATAAGATTATTCCATCCTGATTCAACATCATTCATAAGCTGATCAGCCTGACCTTTAAGGTCTTCTGCCTTATCTTCACCCGCATCTTTCATTTCATCCATTTTACCTTTTAATTGATCAAGTTTACCTTCCATTTCAGCCACTTCGTCCTGGCTTGACATTTCAAGGTCGGCTTTTTTGTCTTGTAGTTCTGCGCGGACTTTGTCGTACTGTGCCTGCATTTTGTCCAAATAAGGCTGCATATCCATATTATATATGGTTAAATGATAACTGGAATTATAATAGCATTTAAAACTGAATTTGTTAAATTATGATAATAATATGGATTTTATTACTGCTGGTTTCTTTTTACTTTCTATCTATCGTTTGCAACAGATATTTTACACCTTCGATAAAAAAAATCAGTAAAAAATGGAGTCTTTCTTCCGAAGCTGCAGGAGCAACACTTATGGCGCTCGGTTCAAGTGCGCCGGAACTTTCAATTTCGATAGTTGCTTTATTTAAGGTGGGGCAACATGCCGAGCTAGGAGCGGGGAATATAGTAGGTTCGGCTATTTTTCAGTTTTTGGTAATTATAGGCGCTGTTGCGCTTGTTAAAGACGCTGTTCTGAATTGGAAGCCTTTTGTAAGAGATATGGCTTTTTACATAATAGCGGTTGTTTTATTAATCATATTTTTTTATGACGGCAAAATAGAAGTTCATGAGCCGCTTTTGTTTTTAGGAGTTTATATAAGTTATGTATTTGTGGTTATTAAATCCGGAAAATGGTTTAAGTATAAAGACAGCATGAGCAAAGTATTGATGGAAGACGGAATACCCAAGCGAAGAAAAGATCTATTGAAAAATCATTATTATCTGAGTTTTGTTGCCTCGATTATAATAATTGGAATTGTAAGCTGGGTACTTGTTGAAAGCGCGGTAAATATTTCACAAATCACAAATATCCCCGAAGTGATAATTGCTATAATTGTAGTAGCCGCGGGTAATTCAATTCCCGATTATCTGGCAAGTGTTAAAGCGGCAAAAGATAAGCTTTCCGATATGGCCGTATCGAATGCGGTTGGTTCAAATAATTTTGATATAATGTTCGGGCTCGGATTCCCGTGGCTGGTTTCGCTTTTATTACAGGATAAAACAATAGCGGTTGAAAGTACCAACCTTTTTAACACTGCTTTAATTTTGCTGGGAACCGTTGTTCTAACTTTAATAATACTTATCGTAAGAAAATGGAAGCTCACTAAATCAACCGGCATAATATTGCTTGGAACTTATCTAATATATGTAATTGTAATAATCGGCAGCGGACTAAGCTGGTGGAATTTTTAACTTTATCTGTGCGGTTTTGCAACTTTGGTCATTGGCCCCTCGGGATGCTGTGCTTTTAATTTTTCGCATAAATTCGCGACAACATGAGGTTTGGAAATATA
This sequence comes from uncultured Candidatus Peribacteria bacterium, assembly GCA_964346325.1. Classification (GTDB taxonomy): domain Bacteria; phylum Patescibacteriota; class Gracilibacteria; order UBA1369; family PNNO01; genus JAUVDZ01. Next base: position 2,157 of record CAYFUK010000048.1, read on the forward strand.
TTTAAAGTGAACAATTTCTTCAACAAAAAGTAACTGAAAATCAATATCTCCGTATTTAAAAATTCTCCCCGGTATACTCTGACGAACTTTTGCCACCTGAATTTCACCTATATCAAAGGCATCGGTTCTTTTTTTTATTATGCCTCTTGTTTTAATTACCTGATCTTCATTAATAATATATTTTCGGTTAATCCAAGCCAGTAATATTAATAGAATCACAATTATATTAATAAACTGAATCAAAAAGTTTATAACAGCCAAAGCACTCAGGGGACCCCAAAACACTTGTTCAAGTTCAAAAAAATTAAATATGGCGGATACACTAAAAAACAAAACCAAAAAAATTAATTCAATAATAATTATTTTATAAACAAGAACGACAGGTGATCTTCTGATCACATAATTCTGTGAAACTTTTGTATTCTCTTTATTATTGCCCATATATAATTATTATAACATTTATTAGTCCATGTCAACTATTGTTTCTTTTACCACCTCCCGCTCAAGCTTATCCTGAATTTCAATTATGCGCTTGTTCTTCCAGTCGCCCCTTTTATACCAGATTATTGCCACTATTGTTACCAATACATTTGATATGGGAATAGCAAGCCATATTCCCACTTCTTCCAAAGATGTATGTTTTGAAAGCACATAAGCAAGAGGGAACTGAAACACCCAAAAAGCGATAATCGAAAGCACCATTGAAACACCTGTATTGCCCGCACCCATAAATGTACCGTTTATAGTGAATTGCACGCCGATAAAACCGAAACTAAGTGACATAATCCTTACAAATAGCGCACCCGACTCAATAACCTTTGGATCATTTGGAATAAAAGCGGCAGTAATCGGTTCCGCGAATATAAAAAACACAATCCCCAAAGCAGTTAAAATCACAAATGATATAAGTGAGCTTAATTTCGTTATCTCCTCGGCTCTTTCAACCTTTCCGGCCCCTATGTTCTGCCCGACCAAAGTGGATGTTGCCATCGAAATTCCAACTGCAGGAATAATTATAAAACTGAGTATTCTTGCGCCGATTCCATATGAAGCAACAACCAAGGTACTAAAACTCGCAACCAAAAAGGCCATTACGGTTAAGCCCAAAGCTCTTGAAGATTGCGCAACTGACGAAGGAAACCCTAAAAAAAACATTTTTTTTACCAATTTAAAATCGAATTTAATATCTTTCCATTTTAAATGGATCTCGTATTTGCCGCTAAAAAGCATTAAAAAGCCTATTACCGCGGCCGAACCCTGTGTGATTATCGTAGCTATTGCGGCGCCGCTAACACCAAAGGCCGGAACCGGTCCGAATCCCATAATAAACAAAGGATCCAAAAACAGATTGAGTAAAACCGTTCCCATAACTATATACATGGGAGTTTTTACGTCACCCACTCCCCTCATCAAAGACTGAAAAACAAAAAATCCAAATAAAAAAACCAACCCGAAAAATGAAATTTTTAAATAAGAAACAGCCATTGGAATAACATCCGGAGCCGCTCCCATAAGCCGCATTACAGGTTCTGAAATAAAATATCCTATCACTGAAACAAAAATCGAGACAATAATCATCATAAAAATTGTTTGGGCGGAAACATAATTTACCTTATTTAAACTGCCCCGGCCTTTATATTGAGCAACTAAAATGGTACCGGCTATCGAAAGCCCGGCACCTAAAGAAATCAATAAAAATATAATCGGAAAACTAAGTGAAACCGCTGCAACAGCCTCGGCTCCAAGCCTGCCCACCCAGAATGTATCAATAAGCTGATAAGCTGTTTGCATTAAATTTGCGAAAACAATTGGCAACGCAAGACCCATTAAAGATTTTAAAATAGGTCCGCTGGTAAAATCCTGCAGTTGTTTTTTCTTGATTTCCGCCATTTACCGTAGTGATAAGTGTTTAATGATTGTCTGCCTTAATTGATTGAAAGTCAAATCTTCAACAAATAATCGCCTTTTTATTGACAGACGAACAATTTTATATAAAATTATGGCCTTAAATTATTAACAATTCACACCATGAATGAAACAGCCGAAAATAAAGAAAGATTGTTGGAAAATCTGGATGCGGAAGTTGATATGGAGCAGCTTGAGCACGGACTTGCACAAATAATTCAAAATGTCAGAACAGCTGTTGATAAAGCTATACAAAGTATTGAAACAAATGCCGACCTTAGGTTCCACACACCTCAAAAGTGTTCTGAAGCAATGAATTTGATAAACCGGGCTGAAAAATTTGGTCTAAACGTTAAATCTGAAAGAAGCTCGCTTAAAAAAGCGATAAAACAAAGCAAACTCAGAGATTTCTTGGATAAAGGCGGCCCGTATTATGACTTTTTTAAAGAATAGCGATGAATAGTAATCTAGCTTCTGAATAAACCTTCCAGATATTTCTCAAATACACTGAGTTCATCAATAACACTTTCATGCAAATGCGAATCGGCTTTTATGTTTTCCGGATTGGAATGATAAAGCTTTATAATTTTATAAAGCCTGTCAATAACATACTGCATGCCTTCGATGTCTTTATCTTTACACTTTTTAACCTCCTCCAGGACCAAAGACAGATATTCAATTGCATTCTTAAATTCCGCTTCGGTTAATTCAACCGATTCAAGCAAAGACCGGGCCGTTTTTATTGCTTCGCATGCATTTCTTAAATGTTCACGATCGGAATCGGCAAGTACATTCCTTAAATTAAGCACCTCCGGAAACTGTTCAAACAGACTCAGAAAATCTTTTAATTGATCTGTAATTTTTTTATAATCCCCGTCATCATGAGTCTCACTTTTAAGATATTCATTAAGTCCGGCTTCGATTTCAAGCCAGACTTTTCTTTCGGTAAATCTAAGATTGTCTTTTTGGTCGGCAATCATAAACATTTGACGATACAAATCCAGAAGTACTCTTCGCATCAGTTCATCGTCTTTTCCGCCCGATATCAGCTCATCGAATGTTGGCTTTATTCTTGAAATTTCTTTTCTGAAGCCTACAAATTTGTTTCTGAGAATTTTTGCATCAAGAATATCTTTTTTCATTTCCGGAAAGACAGCGGTCATTGTTACGTTTTCATCAAACAACTGTGCAAGGTGAATTATGCCTCTTTGAAGAGTATTTTTTATATTTCCGTTAATTGCCTGTAATTCAGGGCCCAGATCATTTCCGTATTTTGAACCGCGTGATAATTTAAGATCTTTTTCAGCATTTTTAAGTGCAAGTTCAATACCCTGTTCAATAACAAACAAAGCCTCCTGCACTCTTATATAGAATCCGAACTCATTTTTATCCTCTCCCCGGCCCGATTCATCCTCTTTTGGATTAAGAGAACTAAGTACTCCTTCTATTTCATCCTCAATGGAAAGCTCGATCCCCGGCTCAAGACTTAAATCAAATTCCAGATCAAAATCATCATCACCGGCTTGTGGCCGGGCGCTTTCATCTTTGGAATAAACCTCTTTAAGGATATCTCTTAATTCCGTCAAAATCTGACCATATAAAGGGGATGCTGTTTTTTTATATCTGATGTGCTTCCGATCATTTTCTTTTACACAGTTTTTTTGAATATAATCAATATATGCAAGCACTTTTAACATCTTAAGCATGATCAATTTAAGCCTTTTTCTCAGATTCTGCGGTACTTCCGGCGGTATGAGTTCAAAAAAATTTCTAAATAAATTTTCAGCCAAAAAATCATGTTCGGATAATATAACTTCGCTCTGATTTCTAAGATTTTCAAGAACACCCGATATGGCATTAAGCTTTAAAGGTGCCTGAGATTCCTCCAATTCGGACATTTGTTTCATCATTAGCGCATCAATCTCCATTCTTGCCTGCAAATCATTTAATCCCAAAGCTTTTTCACTTATACCAACCGGCAAAACATGTTTGAATTCCGGAATCCGACAAAAACAATTTATTACTTCCTCAAGTTGCCCTGCTGAAATATATTCATCCCGTACAGATCTAAGTAAATCCATTGCCTTATCAAAAACTTCTTTCTGAGTTTCATTATTATGCTCTACCAAATCAAAGCCTATTTTATCCTTTAAAAATGCATCGAGATTCTTTTTTGATAATCTTTTCCCCAAATATTTACAACGTATTAAAGCACTTTTTAATGTTGCTATAAGCCTTTTTACGATTGTAATCGAGTCATCTTCCTTTTCAGGGGTTTCGGTTGAGCCGTTTTGCACCGCTATAAGAATCTTCCGTGAATTGTTTATTAATAAAGGAATTTCATTGGTATGCTCGTTCGGTTCAACAGATTCACCCAAAGCAATTTTTCGGTTTCTGATTTTTTCTTCTTCCAGCAAATCAATAAGGACTTTAATAAATACTCCCAGATAAAAATATCCCCGTATTTTTTTTTCGGGAAGATGTTCAAACAGTTCACGTCTTGCTATAGCCTCAAAAGTATCTTTTTCGGTTTTGAGCATGTTTTGTTTCCTGAGTTCATGGAGTTTGGCCACCACGCTGTCTTCAGTAATATTTTCTTCACTTTTTTGTTTAACTTCCCACGGAACCGAAGACCGCTCCGATCTTCGTTTATTCAAAACACCCATGGCAAGATCGGCAAAAATACCGGTATCAAGATATTGTTCGTCAACATGAGTTGAATCGATTTGCTGTGACTCCGGATTTTCCTTTTGTTCGGGCATTATAAAAAAATCAAGAATGGAAGCAAATTTAACATTTTTTGTCAAATTAAGTCAAATCGGATAATGCAATCAGACTGAACCGGGCCGTCAAACTCGGTAAAATCCAAATGTATAAAAATAAACAACAGTTAATGTTGATTTATTGCGGTCTTTTATGATATAAAATTCACCTTGAATTATTTTAATTATAAAATATGTCAGAAGAAATTAAAACAATGGCAATTCCTGTAATGCTGGAAGAAGCACAAGCAACCGGATTAATTACAGATAATGCTCAAGAAGCACTTGAAGCGGAAAAACTAAAGGCACAAGAAAAAATAAAGTATTTGGAAAAACTAAAAGAAAAGAAAATTATATGCCGGGAAAAAATGGAAGCGGAAACTAGAAAGATCCAATTAGAATTGAAAGAAAAAATAATCGATTTGGGTTTTGATGAAGACGTATTGAAATAGGCTTGAAACTTTACAAAAGCTGAAAGGGAAAATTTGATACATGCAAATTGTTTGAATTGGCCAAATCAAAAAACCTGGAGCCGCGATCGGGATTCGAACCCGAGACCTCTCCCTTACCATGTATCTTATGCAGATGATGGAGGGCATTTTCCGCTACAGTATGCCGTTTGTTGGTGAGCGAGTTTGGTAGTGTGAGAAGCGCCAGAGGAGCACACCCGGTACCTGGATTATAGCATAGAAATATGATATAAAAACTTCCAGTATAAGGTTTCTTTAAATATCTTAACTATTTATATATGAAATATTTAAAAATAAGTATGAGTATTGTTTCTGCTGTATCATTCTTAGCTTTAATAACTGGATGTATAAACAATGAAACTGCCAATGAGCAATACTATATAATTCCTATAAATGATGACAAAAATTTGACTGAATCTGTGAATCCAAGATCAATCTATTCCAGTGATGACAACTATGTTTATATTATAGGAAATAAAATTGAAGGAAGTGACGCAGCGTCATTTGAATACATTGGTGATTTTTATACTAAAGATAAAAATTCGGTTTTTTATGGTGAGGCAAAAATAGACGGAGCTGATCCTGACACATTTCAAATATTGAATTTTAGCTATACTAAAGATGAAAACTTCGGTTATTTCAATGGAGTGAAAATTGAAGGGAGTGATGGTCCTACATTTGAAGCAATAGATGAGGAATATGCAAGAGATAAAAATACGCTTTATTCATATGGACAAAATACGGACATTGAAGATCCATCAAGTTTTGAAGAAATAACGGACTCTCTTTACTCAAAAGATAATACAAATGTTTATCATTTAGAAAATAAATTACCTGAAATTGATTATGAATCATTTCA
>CAYFUK010000049.1:0-7588 GCA_964346325.1 uncultured Candidatus Peribacteria bacterium
ACTAAAAGAATTCAGTGCTTTTTTTATGAGCGGAATTCTTAAAAAAGTAAATGATAAACTGAAATCCACAAAAGAACTCGAAGAAAAAGAAGAGTCGTAATTTTGCTACATGATTTATCAGATCGTCCATTGGTCGTGAATTATTCCGATTAACTTCCATGAATTCTGATATTTTTCAAAAACCGGTCTTAACGATGTCCAGTCCATCCCTCCGTATTGTTCATCAAATCCGCTAAAATTGAACTCCGCGAATTCGGCATTCGAGTAAACTTTTTCAATATTGCTTATTGAGTTTCCTGTTTGTATAAGTTCGTTTGTGGCGAAATTTTCAGCATTTGTATAGTCTTCGTCATATATAAATTCATCATAATATTCGGTAAATGTGAGTTCTATTGGTTTGCCCGATCCATCGTATCTTCCCCAGGTATATACAGTGTTGTCATTGAATTTACCTTTAAGTTCACCGGGTTTAAAAACTATGTCGTTTTGAGTATCAACAGTAGCATAAGGGGAAAATCGCACGCCTTTATTGGGATGAATATATTCCGAAAGTTTTTGCAGATTTCTATTTTTAAGGATTTCCACTGTTTTTTTAGCCGTGTCTTCCAAATTATCGCTGCTCTGCGGCGGCTGCTCTTGCTGAACGCATCCCGTAAAAAGCATCACAATTAAAAGTGTCAAAATGCCTAATTTTTTCATGTTGTTTATTATTAAATATATATTGATTGTAACACTGAATAATTTATAAAAAAAAGGCCGCAAAATTATATATTCGCGGCCTTTTTAAGATATGTTTTTTGTTTAGTTTGACATTATTCTGTAAAGCATATCCATTGCGTATCTTCGTGTAAGTTGTAAGGCCCCCACTTCTGCCTCGCTCTCAAATGTGAACGGAATCCAGTTATTTGAATCCGCATCCAGTACCATTGAGCAATACCAGCAATCATCAGTATCAATAGTGTAAGGTAGTTCTAAGGCCCCCATGAACATTTTAAGACCTTCACCAAGCAGCACAATATTGCCCGGTTTAGCATTGCCATCAGGATATCCTTCGATAAATCCTTCATCTTTTGCAGTACAGAAGTATTTTGCATACCAGTCATCAACTACATCGGGAAAACAAGCCTCGGCATTTACATCAACAACTCCGTAACCTTCATATTCGCGCGCTCTGAATGCCATTGCCAAAAGTTCCGCTCTTGTCAGATCGTCATCAATTCTTAAATAACCGTAACTGTCACCCTGAACAATTTCGCCGTGTTCACATAAGTAAACCGCAATATCATAGTGACTGTCGGTTGCGTCTATATCAAACCAATTACCGCAATCAACATTAACTTCATCCAGACAGGTTGCGCTGCAGCCGTCGCCATTAATTAAATTTCCGTCATCACACTCTTCACCGGTTTCTACAATGCCGTTTCCGCAAACGGGACCTGTTGATTCTATTTCACATGTTGAGCTGCATCCGTCACCGTCATCCGTGTTTCCGTCGTCACATTCTTCACCTGATTCTACAAATCCGTTTCCGCAAGCCGGTGCAACATAATATTCATGAAAGCCAGGATCATAACCTCCGCCTGAAGGCCTTGAAGTACCAAAAAAGTCATCACTTACAAGAGTTATTGCTCTCCCCTGATCTATACAAGTAGATGCAGACCCGAGTTTGTAAGCTTCTGCATCGCTGCCTCCCGCAAAGGAAGGGTCACAGTCACCTTCGCCGAAATTATTTTCAGCAACGGCACCCGATGACAAAACATAATCGTCACCTGAAATATCCGAAACAAGATTGTTATAAAGAGTATGCCCTGTTCCGCTTGAAGCTATAGCTCCGCTTAAAGCGTTTCCTCCAACAACCGTATTGTTGTAAATCTGTGCTTCGTTTGCAATTCTTATAGCTACTCTATTATTTGAACCGGAACTTGCTATAAGGTTGTTTCTTACAATGGCACCGTCGGTTGCACGAATAATCCCGTATGATCCGTTTAATGATGAACATGCATTAAAGTGATTTTTATCAATTAAAGTATCACCTTGACCCATTGTTTCAATAATCGATTTGTCTGAAGTAATCAAAGTAAAGTAGTTGTCATATATTTCACCGATACTTCCCGAACCTGAATTTATTTTAACCAGATAATCTATAACCGTTGTAAGACCGAAGTAGTTATCGTTAATGGTAAATTGATACCCTGAACCAACATTATCAACCCAAATAACATAAGTCTCACCGATTTGTCCTCCGAAAGTCATTCCTGAAATCTGGCCGCTTGTATCAGCAACGGTTATTATACCGTCAAGTGTCGAACTTTGGTTTCTTGTGTCCTGAATTGTAAATGGGTCGGTTTCACCCGGACCGCCATTATAGCCTCCCAGAATTTTTACTTCGTCAAAGCTTGAAATTGAAAGGTCTTCTTCATAAGAACCTTCAGCAACGTAAATTGTCCCGCCTTCAGGTTCCAGATCATTGATAGCTTCCGTAATTGTGAGGTAAGGCGAATCAATTGCACCATGATCGTAAGTGCCATAATCCACCCAGATGAGCTCGCTGTCTACGTATAATTCCTGATACGCGGCAGAAGCCGTTTGCGATGCCAATACAAAAAACCCTGTCATTACAAGAAAGGGGATCAGCATCTTTGATAGTTTTTGTAACATATGAAAAAAGTTAATTGTTTGTTCATTATTTAAAACGAAAAGATCTTATCTTATATTACAAATTAAATTATAATGCATTAAAACACATAACACTAATATTAATGAGTGATAATGAGTGATAAGGTTTTAATCATGCTCGCACATCCCTATAACAAAAGCAAAAGTAGCAAAAAAGGCGGGAAAACAAGTCAAAAGGCTTAATCTTTCAGAGTTGGAGTTCCAAGATTATGATTCTGAAAAAGGCCATGATATGAAATTGGAACCTGATTTAAAAAAAGCACGGGAATTAATATCATGGGCCGATCATCTTGTTTTTGTTTACCGGCTGTTTTTTGGAGCTCCGGAACACAAAATGTTCAAAAAAGGCATATTAAAATTTTGCGGAATTAAACCAGTTAAATTTACAGATTTCGCACCAATTGTAAATTCAACTGAAGAAAAAAGAAAAAAATTGCTGAAAAATAATAAAAATCTACTGGGGTGAGTGATGGGACTCGAACCCACGACCCTCTGGACCACAACCAGATGCTCTAACCAACTGAGCTACACTCACCATAGTATTGGCGCTTTTTGCGCATATCGCGATTTAACGCAAAGGTTATTTTATAGATAAGAGCTTTTATTGGCAAGTTTTTTCATTTTAATTTTCCTTAATTCCGGCCCGGGCCGGGAATTCCTGTAAGACTTGAATATCTGATGCATGTCAAACTTTCAATATTAAACTCGTGGATTTTTTAATTTCGATCCCGGGATCGGCATGCCTATTAGGTCACTCTTGACAATCCAAGTCAAACTGCTAATTAACCAAATTTACACAAAAAAAACACCCCCCGCTTGGGGGAGTGTTTCTTTTTAGACTTAGGAGTACCAACGCCCTAGAAAAGCCTTAATATCCTAAACTAATTTATGTCTTAAACGGTTAAGACCGTTTAAAGTGCTGTTATTTCCTGCCTGGTGTTTGAGCGCAGGAACGTCTCGTAATCGTAATTAAGGAGAGTTGAATCATAGTTTCTGGCCAGTTTATATCCCGTATTGTAAGGATCAAAATTAAATTCTTTTCCTTCGAATACAAAATATTTCATATATATGTATTTTCTCCTTAGAGTTTTGTCGTACTTGGCCATTTGTTTGAATTGCTGTCCGTGCAAAATATAATAGTTGTACGTTTCGGCAAAGTCTTCAAACGGATCTGTCATTGCATAACCGGTCACAAAATTCGTTTTTTCAGAGTCTTTTTTAAGATTTTTTTCATCACTCCAGCTGATCCTATAAAATCTTAGAGATTTATCATTCCGGTAAATTGGAATGCTTCCGTCCATAAACTCACTTCTTCCGGCCCAGACATCACCTGTTTCGAGTCCTGTATCGTATACATGTCCCATTTCATGAACAAATACGGATACAAGTTCTTTATCGGTAACATCAGAACAACGTAAAATTATTGTAGATCCTCCGCCAAGCCCGCGACGTCCTTCAGCGGAATATAATGTCAGGTGCTGAAGATGCTCTCGGTGTTCATCCGGTAACGAAGTTAACGTTTGATACACGAGAGCTTTACAATGATTCAAAGAACCGGGTGTGCTTCGGTCGTTCTGCTTAAAGGTGGAACCAGGGTATAGCCTTAAACCTAGTGTTTCCAACCTGTTTGCATATAAATCTTCTCTCGAAGCAGCATGACTAGTATACTCATCTCCGTTACTTTCATCAACACTTTGTTCAAAATTATATTGATTAAATGCTGATATATTTTGAAAGTTGATGACAAAGAACATGAATATTCCAATAACCTTTGCGTAATATGATATTTTTCGTCCCATACTCATAAAAAAGTTGTTTACAAAAAGGACGAAACAATATCAAAAGATTGACACTATGTCAAGTCTATTTATTATTTCGAATGATATTTTTTTATAGCTTTGTTTGCTTTCTGGGCTTTGGAAGAGTCCGTCAGATATTCCGTAAGTGCATTGTTATAAGCGCTTAAAACAGTAGATTCAAATACAGCTGAACTGATATTTTTGTTTACAACAGGGCCAGCAATAATAACTTCGTATAATGAGCGATTGAATTCCTTTATAGCACTTAAAGCATCGGCATCACCATAACATGCCTGAATTAATGTAGTGCCTAAATTTGCAGTAACTTTGCTTTGAAGCAATTCTTTATTTTTAAATTTACTGATATTATGCTGAGCATCTATTATCGAAAATGTTCTTAGTCTGACTTTATCCACAATATCAAATTTAAACTTAATAACGGGAAGTTTTCCCGATGACTGTTTTAATGCTTCTCTTCTTTCTTTATCCGTGAATTCATGACTTGCAAGATATCTTACCAATCCCGCTTTACTCATTCCGGTATTAATAAACTTTAAACTGTAATATTCCAAAATTTTATCAATCAGACTTTCCTGTGATTTTTTAAGTCCGAAATTATTCAAAAAGCTTTCATAGGCTCCTGAATAAGGTTTTTGAGCTTCGCCTATTTTAATGCGTCCGAATCTAATCTCTTTTTGTCCTTTTTTGGTTGTAGCCAGCGAGATAAAATCAGATCTTGTTAAACGATCACCCGATTTCATCGGCTCGTTTTTAAGTTGTTCTATCATATCGCCTTCCGTCCATTCTTTGCTTGATCTTAAATTATGCTCAACCGAACCCGGCAACGCCATTCTTAAAAACATTACATATTGCAAAGGTTTCTTTTTAGCGGTTGTAAATCTGTTACTTGTAAAATTATATGACTGCGGCGGAGCAATAAATGTGCCATGCACAGGTTGTACAAACTCGTGCAACCTATCTTTAATTGCCGCATATTTGGGGTCTTTTTTTAATTCTCTTAAAGCCTGTTCAAACGAATTTGTTACCGAAGCTATTTTAGCCTGTTCCGCTCCGCTAAAATTAGCTGCGTCAACATTTACTCGGGAACTTAAAAACATCATATTTGTTGATGTATTAGTCCATTTATGTATCGGTTTTCGCGGATTTTTTGAATATCTGTGTTCATAAAGCTTCATATAGTCATCAGTGTACCTGCCGAATTTGTCCTGATTTATAAAGTTCGATAAAGGTCTGTTGGAAGGCATTATATTGCCTGATACTCTTTTAAGATGATTATCTTTTATTTTTTCCGAAGGATACTTGCCGCTTTCAAAAGCCTGTTTGCGCCAGTCTGACGGATGGCCCGTAACAAGCCACCATTTTCTTGTCTGTTCTTTATCTTCTTTTTGCCATTTAGTTTCTATTTGACGGGCAAAAACAGTTTCAATCTTGCCGTCTTCAGTAAATTTAAATGCAAGTTCCTGATTCAGCAGAATCGAAGTAACAATCATCGCATAACTCGGTTCAACAAATTTTTTGCCTTTATCTTTGGCTTCCTGTTTAGCTTCGTCAATAGCTCTTAAAACATCGGCAGTACTGCTGTTTGAAGCTTTTAATTTTCTGTCCACAAGCCTGAATACGGTATACATATCATTTTTACTCATTTCATTTTCAGCAACACCGCCAATTGGCAGTTCTTTCATATTATCCGGAATGGGATGCTGATCGTATCTTTGTTTCTGCTGCAAATAAAGCTTTCCCAAATAAGAGAATTTGTAATCTCCCATATACCCCAAAGAATTTGATATAAGCTCCGCTTCATGTTTATTTGCATTAAAAGATTCTTTTAGTAAATCTCTTTTGCCTGATCTGTCTTCAACATAACTGTTAAAATAATCGGAAGCTTTTTTACCGGTAAAAGCTTTTGTTGTTGTATTTATAGCAAGATAACCTATTCCTATCATTCCCGCTTTTTTAAAGATTTCTCTTATTTTTGCCGCTTCTTCATTATTAGTATTCAAAAACCATGCAGCACCTATTAAAGTTGTTGCTATTGCCACAGCTCTTTCTTTACCATCCATACCTGCAAAATTTTCCCTTATTCCCTGTATTTTTTTTGTAATCCAGTGTTCAGCGCTTTTTGCGTATTCAACGGGTTTTGTGAATATTGTTTCTTTACTTTTTTCAACCATTTCTCTTGTTTTGATTCTTTTTTCAAGTGTTTTTCGATATGCCTGATATTCATCGTAGCCTTTTTTGATTTTGGCACGCAGAAGGGGAGTAACCGAGCTTTCTTTGATAATATTCGATCGTTTTATTTTTTCATCAAATGTTGCTTCGGTTGCGCTGAAAATATCATTCAGATAATCATCAATAATTTGTTGTTGCAGTTTGGTTTTATTTGTATCTCTTTGATTTTTGATATAATCGAACACTTTTTGTGCTCTTGCTTTAAAATTGGAGTCTTTAGCAATTTGTTGAGGAACAATATCCGGATTATTTAAATTTTTCTCATAATCGCTTTGCGATAGAGCCGCGAATAATCTTTCATATTTCGGAGGACCAACATTAAGCGCGGTCTGAATGCTTCCCGCCTTTCTCTCTAATTGTGTAAATAATAGTTTTTTTTGTTTATTGCCATTAGCGTCTAATTTGGCTTTTTCATAAGAATACTGCTTAACCGCAATATTTTGCAGATCTTTTTCCAATTCCTTAATATTCTCCAAAAACTTTTTAGCGTTTGAAGGTACTTTATCCGGATTTTTCCTCAATGGATCGATCAGATCTTTATATTTAGCATCCTTAAAATCTTCCACACTTTTAATATCAGGGTATGTTTCCCTGAAAGTTTGGGTAGATCTAACAATGTCTCTACTTTTTTCAATATCGCCTTTTTGTTTTGGTCTTTTTGTTGGAGAGCTGCTTCCTACCATAATTATTTATATTAATCTATATATTATACCTTAAAATAAGGATTTTTTGAAGGGCTAATCTGATATTTTAACCAAAAATATCTTCTTCAAGATTTTGCATTGCTTTGTTTAGTATTGAAAAACATTCTTTTTCTTTATTTTTTCCAACATCCTTTAATCGTTTAACTCGTTGCGAAATAT
>CAYFUK010000050.1:0-7339 GCA_964346325.1 uncultured Candidatus Peribacteria bacterium
TTTTTGAAGGATAATTATTTAATAATTCCGATATTGTTGATTCAGCTTCAGTTAATTTTTTTAACTCAAATTCCATAGTTTGTGTATCTTTGGCTCTTTCTGTCAAACTTTCTAAATATTTTCTTAGATTTTTTTTATCTTCAGGATCCCTTAAGCCTGCTTCAAGGTAAGCAACCATTGCTTTTGTATCTATTGAAGTATGAATATTTTCCAATTGCTTTGGGGTCAGTATTTCCTTTACTATTTGTTCCAGTGTTTTTGGTTTAACTCTTTCTTTTGCTTTTTGTTGTTGGCTTAATAAATCCTGATATAATTCAGGATCTCCTTTGCGCAGCGCATCCATAGAATTATTATATCGCCCCAACTTAGTTTGTTTATCTTTTATCCACTCTTGAAATCTGCTGTCTTTCAGTGCATGGGTCATTGCCTCCTGATCCAAAAAGTCTTTTAATCTTTGCGGATTAAATCTGTCGGCACTGAGTTTTGCTTTTTCTTCGTTAATAACCTGACGCAACTGCGAAAATCTGAATTTTAAATGAATAAATTCCCGTGCACCCTGTTGTCTTGAAAATTCAGCCCACATATTTGCTCTTTCAAGCTTTCTTTTTATTGTCATAAAATCTTCTTCATTCCAGTTTATCACTACTGTTTCATGTGAAGTTACATTTCCGGCACCAACGGAAACATCAAATTCATTAACGGGATTCGGCAATGCAAGATTAATCGAATTTCCTCTTGAATCAACAAATGCGGGTCCGCCTATAACTCCTAGTGCTGTTATTTGATTTTCAAGGTTTGTAGCTAAGGTATTGTAATTTCCGCCTCTTATATGTTCGTAAGTAAAAAAGTCTCGTGCTACTTCACGTTCAGCCCATTCGCGTCTGAATAACCTCAAACCTAAATTGTTCGCTATCCTGTATCTCCAGGTTTGTGGCCTTCCTGCGCGCCTGCGTACTTCTTCGTCAATAATGTGTTTATAGTATCTCGGAGCGTTATGGCGTATATAATCCAGCCTTCTTCTTACACGACGGTCTAAAATTTCACCGCCGCTCATAACATTAAAATTATTAAACGGCCCTTGCATCATTTGATTTCTAACACCGTAAATAACTTCATCCGGACTGTTACCGGCATATGGAATTTGCTCCGGTGAATATCTTTGATCGAATCTGTTAATCAGGCTTTCAGCTTCAAGCTGGCCTGTTTCGGTTGGTGTTGGTTCAGCATTATCCGCCTCGGGTTCTGTTGTTATATATACAAGTTTGCTTTCAAACAGGTTTGAATCAAAAAATTTGTCGAATTTATTTATTTTATGATGTTTATTTTTGTTTTGCATTTTCTTTAATTTTATCACTATATTTTATCAGAATTTGCGTAAAATAACAAGTTAATGTAGGATATTGCCCGTTATCTTTTAATTGAAAATTTATGGATGTAAATGTAAAAAAATCACCAAATGCCGAAGCTGAAGTATTAATTGAGCTGAATGAGCGGGATTTTAAGCCTTATTTGGATGAGGCGGCTGATGAAATATCAAAAGAAGTTAAAATTTCAGGTTTCAGACCCGGAAACGTCCCTTTTGAAGTACTTGAGCAGCATGTGGGTAAAGACATGCTTGTAAATCATGCTTTGGATAAAGCTATTCCAAAAATCCTTACGGATGTTGTTAAAAAAGAAAAAATCGAGGTAATTGCCAGACCAAAAGTGGAAGTTGTGAGTAAAGAACCAATTAAAATCAAAGCTGTCGCTCCTGTTTACCCTGAAGTAAAAGTCGAGGGTTACGACAATGTTAAAGTTAAAGCAAAAGAAGTTAAATTGGGAGATGGAGAAATAGAAGAAACAATCGAACGTGTTAAAAAACAGTTTGTTGAATGGAAAGAAGTTTTGAGACCGATAGAAAAAGGGGATAAAGTTGAACTTGATTTTGAAGGATTTGATGAAGGAGGTGCTCCGCTTGAAGGAACAGGAAGCAAAAATCATCCGATTATTGTAGGGGAGAAAATGATGGTTCCGGGATTTGAGGATAATCTGATCGGAATGAAAACCGGTGAAGAAAAGGATTTTGAACTTACGTTTCCCAAAGATTATCACAAAGAAAGCTTTAAGAATAAAAAAGTTAAATTCCACGTTAAAATCAACAAAGTTGAAAAACCTGAATATCCCGAACTTAATGAGGAATTTATCGAAAAAGTAACAGGTACAAAAAAGCCTGTGGAGGAGTTTAAAGTTGATGTGGAAAAAGATCTAAGACAATATAAAGAACAGGAAGCGAAAAAGGAAGTTGAAGAAGAGCTGTTGAATAAATTTCTTGATGTTGCAAAAGTTGATTTTTCAGATATTCTTGTAGATGAAGAAGTTGATTATATGTTAAGGGATATGCGGCAAAACATGCAACAAAAAGGAATCAAATTTGAAGATTATTTAAGCCACATGAAGAAAACCGAAGATGAATTGAGAGAGGAAATGAAAAAAGAAGCTAAAAAGAGAATTACTTTAAGATTTGCCATTAATGAAATAATGAATAAAGAAAAAATTGAAGTATCGGAAGAAAAAGTAAATGAACAACTCGGTAAAATTCCAAATATTCCAAAAGATAAAGAAGAGCAGGCTAAATCGCAAATAACCAATTCATTAAAAATAGAGCAGCTATTTGACAGATTTATTACAAAATAATATAATCTGTTAAGATTAAAAAAAAGAATTATGAGAAATTTACGTACATTTTTTTTAACCGGATCAATTGTACTTTTAATAATTATTTTAATTGTTGCTTTTCAGAATATTCAGGCGCAATGTAATTTTGTTACGTTCTTTTTCTTTTCAATTGAAAGCAATACTTCTCCAACCATCATGATTCTGATTGTTTCTTTAATCGGGATATTAACCGGAGCATTTTTAATGGGATTGGTAATGAGTTTTCTTTCAAAAGATGAAGAATATGACGAGTTTTAGAGAAATTTGATTGTTAAACTTATTTGCCGTAAGACCACATTTTTTTAAAAATGCAAGTATTTTTTGATAAAAAAACTTGTACATAAAACACAGTGATGTATAAATAATGTGTACAAATTTTTAGGGCTTTTCTAATTAAAACAGGGCAAAATGTTAAAACGTTTATTTACTTCGAACACTCGAATTAAATTACTTACGCTGTTCTTACTTAATCCGGACGAGGAATATTTTATCCGCGAGTTAACGCGTAAACTTAACGAACAGATCAATTCGGTAAGGCGCGAACTCGATAATTTAAAAAAACTCGGCCTTTTAAAAAGCAGGGTAAAGAATCGAAAAAAATACTACATTGTGAATAAAAATTTTGTTGCATATCATGATATCCGAAATATAATTATTAAAGCGATGAGCGGAAAAGATGATTTGGTTAAAAAAATCACCAAACTCGGAGAGGTTGATTTTCTTGCATTGCTTGGAATTTTTGTTGATAAACCTTCTCCTGTTGATTTGCTTATAGTTGGTAATATAGATAAACAAAGCGTACAGAATTTATTAAACAGTGAAATTGAAACAGAAAAGCCGATTAGATTCAGTATTTTAACTAAGGATGATTTCTTGTATAGAATCAAGTGTAAAGATCAGTTTATTCAAAGCATTTTGTATGATCCCGATAATATAATTGCAGTAAATAAATTAGAAAAAAATATTTAAAAGAATTCTCTTGATTAATGGCGTATGTACAAGTATAATCCATGCGCTTACTTAAAAAATTTAGACATGAACATGCAATTAATTCAAAAAATTCAAAAGAAATTTCAGAAAAAGGTACCTGTTTTTAAGGCCGGAGCTACAGTACGCGTTCATCAGCGTATAAAAGAAGGCGGCAAAGAACGTATACAGATATTTGAAGGCCTTGTTATAGCTGTTAATTCGGGCAGCGGTCCGGATAAAACTTTCACTGTCAGAAAAATGGTTGGAAATGTGGGAGTTGAAAAGATATTTCCACTTTATTCAAAAAATATAACAAAAATCCAGGTTACAAAATCTTCAGATGTAAGGCGTTCAAAATTATATTATATGAGAAAACGTTTCGGTAAATCCGCCCGCCTTAAAGAAACTCAGTTAACTGAAAAAGATGTTTTGATGGAAGAACACGAGGAAGAGGAAGCAGCTACTGAAGAATCCGCCGCTGAAGAGGCTCAAGAGCAAACTGAGGAAGAAAGTACGGCTGAAGTTGCTGAAAAAGCTCCTGAAACACCTAAAGAAAGCACTGAAGAGCCTGCAAAAGAAGTTGAATCTTCAGAAAAATCTGAAGAAAAAGCACAACCTGCCGGACAACCGGCTGAATCCAAAGATGAATCAAAATAACAAAAAAATTGTTGTCTGCGGTCATTACGGATCAACCAATATTGGTGATGAAGCAATAGGTCTTTCACTTATTCAGCGATTTAAAAATGAATATCCCGATGCTGAAATTACTTTTTTAAGTTACGATCCCCAAAATACCAATGAATATTTAAAAGTTAACAGCAGATATTTGTTGCCTTTGGGTTTTAAATCATTTTTTAGGGGAATTTTTAAAGGTGAATTATTTAAAACACTTAAAGCTATAAAAAAATGTGATGAATTTATTTTAGGTGGCGGGGGATTATTCACCGATGAAAAAATCTTTGCCGTATTTTTGTGGGGATTGCATGCTTTTTGCGCTTACAGATACAAAAAACCCGTTTGTATGACAGGCCAGAGTATAGGACCTTTAAATACAAAAGTTGGAAAGTTGATTGTTAAAAAAGCTTTTAACAAAGCAGATAAAATTACTGTTAGGGACAGTGATTCCAAAAAAATATTAAATAATCTAGGTGTTCAAAATAAAATAATTGTTGAATCTGATCTTGTTTTCGGTTTAAAAATCAAACAGGATTATAATGATGAAAAACTGAACAAAATAATTGAACAAAATGCCTTGAAAGGCTATTTTATTGTTAATTTGCGACCATGGCAAAAAAATTCAAAAATTTTGTACAAAAAAATTAATCAATTAATTTCAGGTATTGTTAAGAAACACAAGGTGTTACCTGTATTTGTGCCTTTTCAATCATTGCATCAAAATGACTATGAAATTATGAGTAAAATAATTGAACAAAATGTACCGGATTATCCATTTTTGTTACAAAAATTTGATCAGAATATTTTTAGAGTTTTGTCTGTTATAAAAGGTGCGAAATTTACAATTGGAATGCGATTACATTCACTTATATTTTCAATGATTCAAAATGTGCCTGTTATAGCTTTATCATACTCGTCAAAAATAAATAATTTGTTTAAAGACAAAGGATATTCCGATTTTATCGTTGATATTGAGAATCCCGAAAAGATTTCGGAGCTTGTTGATAAGATAATGATTCAAAATAAAAACAATTGATTTTTTGTAATGAAAGCCCAATTATTAGATTTTCAATAATGCCGGTTTGTTGTATCTATATTAATATACATACAAAAGATATTGACAGGCTGGCAAGTATATTATATACTTCGCTCTAATTATTCTTGGTATGATGTGTAAATCTTGGCTTATTGTAGCGCCAGTTCGGTACTAATGGCGTTCCGGTTATCCGGAGCACTTTGGCGAATTGGATGCTTGTAAGCTTTGCTCATACATGAGGATAATTATGTACATTGACAATTAGTTGCGGATATTAATTAAAACAAATTTTAAATATTTCAAACAACCAAGAATAAACCGGTTTTTTCCGGATAAAATAAAACCAAAATCGCTCTTTGGATGCTGTGAAACTGCAAAAGAGGTAACGAAAGAGGCAGTTAAAAAAAGCCGATAAGAGCAAAATTTCAACCCAACGTCAAACAGCGTGCCGGCTAATAAGCGCCGGCAAGGAGGAAAGGAAATGAGTAGTTTCTGTAAATTGGCACTCAGCTTGAGTGCCGTCTGCGTGTTCGCGATGGCCGCTCCGGCGGTCAAAGCGGACCCTCTATGCGACATCGCGCCCGGCCAGGGCGGGGTGTCGGTGTTTCCCTGGGCAAAGGGAGACACCGAACTGTACGTATACCTCGGTGTGTCCGAGGTGCGTACCATCTTTGTGTACCATGAGTGCGGCGGCGAGTATTCTCCTCCGCACGTTACGGTTAAGGGCGATAATGCCCTCAAGTACAACGTCTTGTGGGAAGACGAGGAGGATCCCAAGGTCGTTTACAGCGGCCACCGGATCTACTTCTCGGCTGACAAGGCGGATCTCGGTAAACAGATCCCCGTAACGATCAGTGCCGGTAACAAAAAGTTCCGGCTCATCGTGATGATTGTGGCTGACCGATCAATGGTCGGTCAGGCGCTTCGCAACAAAGAGCGCTTGGATCAGATGCGCGAGTTGCAAACGCGTCTCGTGGATCGGGCCGAGGAGAACCGGCGTCGTTCCGACAAGGCGATGAAAGTCGCCAAATCGGCTCGTGCGCGCACCAGGGCGAACGTGGAGATATTGCTCTCGGGCAAGTACTCCTTTGAGACACCCGGTGAGCCCGGCGGTGGGGTGGGCCTCATGGTCAACACCATTCTGGGCAGCGCCGGTATGGCTCGTTTCGGGCTTCAAGCCCGCCTGGCGTGGAATCGGTATCAGTTGGAGGTCGTAGGGCTTCCGCCGAACCCTGACGTCCACGCTCAGGAATGGGATTTTCTCGCGAATTTCCTGTTCCGCATCCAGCCTTTGGACTGGCTGAAGTTCGATATCCCCATCGGCTTCGGCTTCCGTCTGTTCGATCATGACGACACGGTGAACTGGCAAGAGAGCCAGGCGCCGTATCGCGTGATCGGAGTGGAGGGCCGTGTGGACCTCCAGGGGCTGTTCAACTTGGGTGTGGGTGTTTATCTCACTCCCTACAAAACCTTCACCTTGGGTGTGGGTTGGCACATGACCGTGGCTCTGAACAAACAGGTTCAGAATCCCACGATCGTTCAGGGGGATGACTCTCGCATGGGTCATTCCAAAAATCATCAACTCGTTTTTAGCGCCGGCGCGAGCTGGTAGCAAGGAGGTGCCTCGATGAAACGCAAGTGTATCGTGGCTCTGTGCGCGGGCTTGCTCGTGCTCAGCGGCTGTAATTCGGACGACCCCGGCAGCCGCCGGACGTGCTTCATGGATAACTGTGAAGACGATGGCGGCGTGGTGGTAAATCCGGATGGCGGTGTTCCCGACGGGAACGCCAACAACAACAACGTGCAGCCCGACGGGGGCAGCACAGACCCGGATTCCGCAGTCATTGAGCCGGTTTGCGGCGATGGTGTCTGTGATCCGGGAGAAACCGCGAACGACTGCCCCAACGACTGTGATCCCATCTGCGGGAACGGGATCGTGGAAGCGAACGAGGAGTGCGACGATGG
>CAYFUK010000051.1:0-7119 GCA_964346325.1 uncultured Candidatus Peribacteria bacterium
ATTTCCATGGTCGCTCCGCATTTTTCACATTTTTTATCTTTAAGTTTTTCAGCAAGCTCCGGATCGATTTTATCTTTCTCATTCTCAGGCTCGCCTTCCTTTTTTTCCAGAGGTTTCGCGAATTTGCATTTCGGATAATTTGAACAGCTTAAAAACTTTCCGAATCTTCCGAGTTTTATGACCATCGGGCTTCCGCATTCTTCGCATACTTCATCGGTTTCTTCATTAACAACATCGGATTTTTTAACTGATTTTTCTTTTTCTTCAATATTTTCATGAAAAGGTTTGTAAAATTCCCTGATAATGGGCACCCACTCTTTTTTGCCTCTGGCAATCAAGTCCAGGTCTTCTTCCATTTCCGCCGTGAATTTATAATCCACAATATCCGGAAAGTGTTTTACAAGAAAATCCGTTACCACTTTTCCCGTGTCAGTCGGCTTTAATGCCTTGCCTTCTTTCTCGATATATCCGCGCGCCTGAATAGTTGTAATTGTGGGAGCATAAGTTGACGGCCGTCCGATTCCTTCGGATTCAAGTTTTTTAACAAGTGACGCCTCGGTGTATCTGTGCGGAGGCTGCGTGAAATGTTGGGTTGCATCAAGTTTTTTGCAATCCGGATTCTCGCCCTCTTTTAATTTGGGCAGAAATTTCTCATGTTTTTTTGATTTCTCCTTATTGGGATTATCATCATCGTCTTCAACATAAACCTTCATGAATCCCGCAAAATCAACAGTCTGACCTGTTGCTTCAAAAGTGTAATCTTTAGCTTCGATACAGGCTTTAACCTGATTTAAAATTGCCGTTTGCATCTGGCATGCTACGGTTCTCTTCCATATCAGATCATAGAGTTTGTATTGATCTTTATTTAAATATTTTTTTAAAGATTCCGGAGTTTTCTCAATATTTGTGGGACGGATCGCTTCATGAGCTTCCTGCGCGCCTTTTGCTTTTTTGTAAACCCGCGGTTTCTCAGCCAGATATTTTTTTCCGTATTCTTTTTCAATAATTTTTTGCGCCTGCTTAATTGCCTGCGAAGACAAGTTAAAAGAATCCGTTCTCATGTATGTTATTAACCCGCCGTGCCCTTCCGCAAGTTCAACACCTTCATAAAGCTGCTGTGCAATCATCATCGTTTTTTTAACGGAAAACCCGAGCTTTCTTGAAGCTTCCTGCTGAAGAGTCGATGTTATAAAAGGAGGTGCCGGGTTTCTTTTGGCCTTCTTTTCTTCAACTTTTGTAACTTTATAATCAGCGTCTTTTAAATCTTTAAGGATTTTATCAGCCTCTTTTTTATTGCCGACTTCCGCTTTTTTGTTATTGATTTTTGCGAGCTGAGCTTCGAATTCTTTTTTCTCGTCTCCTATAAAATTCCCGATTAATTTCCAGAATTCTTCGGGCTTAAAGGCCTCAATTTCACGTTCACGTTCAACAATCAGCCGAACCGCCACCGATTGCACACGTCCCGCTGACAACCCGTATCGAATCTTCTTCCATAAAAGCGGAGAAAGTTCGTAACCGACAAGACGATCCAAAACTCTTCGCGCCTGCTGTGCATCAACAAGGTTATCATTTATTTCACGCGGATTTTCAATTGAATCCAATATCGCGTTTTTTGTGATCTCGTGAAAAACGATTCTTTTTACATCATGCTTTTTGCGGTCTATTTTAAGCGCTTTTAATAAATGCCAGCCAATGGCTTCCCCTTCGCGGTCTTCATCAGTTGCGATCCATATATTGGTAGCGGGCTTTATCTTTTTTTTAAGATTTGTGATTGTCTTTTTTTTGTCCTGGGGGATTGTATAAGAAGGTTCAAATTCATGCCCGGTGTCGATTCCCATTTGAGATTTGGGGAGATCACGCACATGCCCCATCGAAGCTTCAACATTAAAATCTTTACCGAGATATTGTTTAATTGTTTTAGCTTTTGCAGGGGACTCAACTATAACCAGATTATCCGCCATATATAAAAAGTTAACAAACGATCGCTTCTTTTTAGTTAACACTGGAATTGAGTCTGTGTCAAAAAATTTCAAAAAATTTGGGATTTTTGGCTTATAAAAAAGAAATAAAAGGAAAATTTATGCAAGCTTAATTTGATTGGCTTTCTTAAGCCCAAAACAAATATTTTTAATCTTTGTTTCCCTTAAAAAAGACCATATTTTACTAAATTAACTTGCATCTTTATTTCAAGTGGCTATAATGCTGTCGTCTTAGGGCAATCTTAATTATTTATTCTTAACCTCTCTTTGCTATGACAAAGCAAGACCTGGTAAACGAGGCAGCTTCAAAAGCCGGTGTAACAAAAAAAGCAGCCGGTGAAGTACTGGACGCTGTACTTGACGCAGTTACTGCAAGCCTTAAAAAAGGTAAAAGTGTTACTATTACCGGATTCGGAACTTTCCGAGTTTCAAAAAGAGCCGCTCGAACCGGTGTAAACCCACGAAACCCAAGTGAAAAAATCAAAATTCCTGCAATGAAACTACCTGCTTTCAAAGCCGGAAAATCACTTAAGGACGCTGTTCGATAGAGTTTCAAGTAAACAAAATCAACCCCTGATCTTTTAAAAGGTCGGGGGTTTTTTTATTTTTTAACACAAATTATATAGGTTCCATCATCGCGCTTTGCAATTTCCCAGTCTTTGCCCTGTTTAAGGCCTTCGTTTGTAAAATTTGCAATATATCTGTTTGCAAGGTGGCCGAGCATGGCATCGTCAAGTTTCTTGTCTCCCGTCCGCATGTCCGTTATTAAAAGATCATCCGGATGAAAAACACTTGTTTCAATGGTTTTGAATCCTTTTTGTTTAAGCTCGGCTTCGGGGGGGCAGTTTTCTTTCTTTATTTTTGTGAGAGTCACAAGCATTGTTTCTTTTTCTTTTTTCGGAGTTTGCTTTTCAAAATCCATCTGCCACGACAGCTCTTCGATTTCTTTCGCGGTATTAATCGGCTCCCGGTATTCGGGATGAGCCTGAAATCTTTCGGAGTCTTTTCTCGGATGTTTGTTTCTTCCTTTCATATTTGTTTTTATTTATGGGCTTCATATTATTATACCTTAATATGTAGAGTACCGCAACCCGGACAAGGTAACTTAGCCAGGCTACCCGCGGTAGCCTGGCTAGTAGCCCCTTGCAAACAAAACAAAAAACGGCTAAATTAAAGACCGTATTTTCAAAGCCTACGAAGCATGAAAGAACAACTCGAAAAACTTAAAAAAGAATGTATAGACGCTATCTCAAAAGCTGTTGACCTTAATCAGCTTCAGGAAGTCGAAGTAAAATATCTGGGCCGCAAAGGCGAACTCACAAATATATTACGTGGGGTTAAAGATCTGCCTGACAGTGATAAAAAGGTTATAGGCAAGCTCGGCAACGAAATCAAGCGGGAGCTTGAACAAAATCTTGCAACACGCAAAACCGCACTTGAAAAAGCGCAGCTTGATGAACAGCTTAAAGATCCGACTTTTGATGTAACGGCGCCGGGGCCCGAAACACCCGAGGGCCACATTCATCCTGTTTCGCAGGTGCAACAGGAAGTTGAGCAAATCTTCACATCAATGGGATTCATGATCAAGGACGGGCCCGAGGCGGAATCTGAATATTATAATTTCGAGGGCCTTAACATACCCGCGTGGCATCCCGCGCGCGACATGCAGGACACTTTTTTTGTTAAAGACAAGCGGGACAAAAAGCACGGCAAAATGGTTCTAAGAACTCACACTTCACCTGTTCAGGTTCGTACAATGGAAAAATACGGAGCTCCTTTAAGAATAATTGTTCCGGGCCGCACCTTTAGGTACGAGGCAACCGATGCATCGCATGATACAACTTTTTATCAGGTTGAAGGCCTTATGATTGACAAGCATATTTCGATTGCGAATCTTAAAGGTGTTTTAAAGGAATTCCTAAGTCGCTTATTCGGTCGCGAAGTTAAGGTTAGAATAAGGCCGGGTTATTTTCCTTTTGTGGAGCCAGGGCTGGAAGTTGATTTTTCTTGTTTGATTTGTGACGGAAAAGGATGCAAAGTCTGCAAAAAAACAGGATGGGTTGAGTTTATGGGGGCCGGAATGGTGCATGAAAATGTACTTAAAGCCGGCGGCATTGATCCAAAAAAATGGCAGGGCTGGGCCTTTGGATTCGGCCTTACCCGTCTGGTTATGATGCGTCACGGTATCGATGATATACGTCTTCTTTTGGGAGGCGACTTACGATTTATTAACCAATTTTAATATGAAAAAATTATTTACTTTATTCGTTGTCGGACTTCTTGTTTTCTCCGGGTGTACATGGTTTCAGCAGCCGGCCGAAGAAAAACCCGAAGATACTATGGTGGAGGAGCCGGCTGACTCCGATGAATCCGATGATGACACGGAACTTGAAGAAGAAATCGAGAATCCTCCTGCGGCAGAGGCACCTGCCGCGGAAGCTTCAGGTGAGAAAGCCGAAATAGTACTTGCAAAATGTATTACCGAATCAGGAGCAAAATTATATACCGCAAGCTGGTGCGGACATTGCGAACATCAAAAAGACGCTTTTAAAGAAGGCGTGGAATACCTTAATAACACCGAATGCGCGGAAGACAACGGCTGGGCGGACGCATGTACAAACGCGGGTGTAAAAGCCGTTCCTACATGGATTTTTGGTGACGGCACGGTACAAACGGGAAACACTCCTTTATCGAAACTCGCGGAACTTACCGATTGCACATATAACAGTTAAACATGTATATCTCCCTAAATTGGATTAAAGACTTTGTTGACCTCGACATTAAATTCAAGCCCGATGAAATGGCCGAGCTTTTAACTACGCGCACAGCCGAAGTTGAAGGAATAGAAGATTTATCCAAAGGATACGACAAAATGGTTGTGGGAAAAATCGAGAAAATCGAGGAGCATCCCAATGCGGATAAATTAAAAGTATGCCGTGTTGATATCGGAGAAAAAGAGACCGCCCAAATTGTTTGCGGCGGCACCAATTTATATGAAGGAATGTTTGTTCCGGTTGCAAAACCCGGAGCTTATGTTAAATGGCACGGTGAAGGAGAACCCGTAAAATTGGAGAAAGTTAAATTAAGAGGCGTTGAAAGTAGCGGAATGATATGCGCCGGAGAAGAAATAGGCCTTGAAGCGACAGGCGATCAAATAGTCGATCTTACTGAGATGGGTGAAGATCCGGGAACTCCTTTAGGTAAACTTTTTGCCAACGATGATTATGCCATTGAAATTGACAACAAGTCTTTAACTCACAGGCCCGATTTATGGGGACATTATGGCATGGCGCGTGAATTTGCCGCTATTTACGGCAAAAAATTAAAGCCACCGGAGCAGGAGGTTGAGTTTCCGAAAAAAGGACATAAACCGGATATTAAAGTTGAAGATTTTGACCTCTGCCCTCGTTATTGCGGCGTGATAATGAAGAATATCAAGGTGGAACCTTCTCCGAAATGGATGCAGCAGCGTTTGATAGCGGTGGGTTACAGACCTATTTCAAATATCGTTGATATTACGAATTATGTGATGGCCGAGCTCGGCCAGCCTTTGCATGCTTTTGACCGTTCTTTTATTAAGGAGCGAATTGTTGTACGCAGAGCCAAAAAAGATGAAAAAATAACAACTCTCGATGACACGGAGCGCAAACTTGATGAAGACATGCTTGTGATAGCGGATCATGAAAAACCGGTTGCATTAGCCGGCATCATGGGGGGTGAAAATTCCGAAATAAATGACAATACTACGGAAATAATAATTGAATCGGCTAATTTTAATGCTCAGAACGTACGAACGACTTCAGCAAAACTCGGCCTTCGAACGGAATCGGTTCAGCGTTTTGAAAAGTCGCTTGATCCTGTTTTGGCTGAAACCGCGATTCGAAGAACCTGCGAATTAATTCTGCAAATTTGTGACGGGGCTGAAATAGCGGGCCCGCTTGTTGATGTTAATAAAGGTTTGCCAAAGCCACGGACCGTTAAGCTGGACGCTGAAGTTGTTTCATCGAAGATAGGTGTGGATATTACCCCGGGAAAATGCGCCGACATTTTAAGATCACTGCAGTTTGATGTGGAAGAAAAAGGGAAATCATTAAGTGTTACGGTTCCAACCTGGCGCGCAACAAAAGATGTTGATATTGAGGATGATCTTGTTGAAGAAATAGTGAGAATGTACGGATATGAGAATGTTCCCGAAGAACTGCCCGATCTTCCCACAAAAGTTCCGGAGCCCAATACCGAACGTTTACTCAAGCATAAAGCACGCAAGATTCTGGCTTATTCATATGGAATGACGGAAGTCTACAATTATTCGTTTTACGGCCGGGACGAGCTTAATAAATGTATGATGGATGAATCCGGCCATATTTTGCTTGAAAATTATTTGTCCGAAGATCAAACGCATTTGCGCCGATCTCTTGCTCCGAATTTATTAAAAAATGTTCACGATAATTTAAGATATTTTGATTCTTTCCGGATATTCGAGGTAGGTCGCACTTATATTGATGAAGGAAAATATTTTCCTTTGGAAGAAAAGTGGGTGGGAGGATGCATAGTTTTGCCCAAGAAAGCAAAAGTTGAACCATATTATGATGTTAAAGCGGTTGCCGAAGGATTTTTAAAACAATTTTTAAAGAAAGATGCCGAGTTTGTTTTGGGTAAAGATCAGCCTCCGTTTGTTCATCCTTCGCGGCAGGCGGCAATTAAAATTGATGAAGAGAGTATCGGCGGAATAGGCGAGGTGCATCCCCAGGTTTTAAAAAACCGGGATATCGATGCAAAAGTCGGAATTTTTTTGATTAATTTCAGCAAAATCGCCGCTATGGAACGTGATTTTGTTAGATATCAACCTTTGCCGAAATTCCCGGGTCTGGATATTGATGTTTCCGTTGTTATTGATCGTGAGCGCAAAGTTGCCGAAATCGAAGATGCAATCCATGAAGCTGATCCTAAACTTATAGAGCGCGTAAAACTTTTTGATATATACGAAGGTGAAAACATAGACGAAGACAAAAAAGCACTCGCTTTTAAAATACTTTTACAGGCCGAGGATCGCACTTTGACCGACGATGAAATGGCAAAAGTCCAAAAAAAGATTTTCGATAACCTTAAAAGTCTGGGCGGAGTAATTAGGGGAGTATAA
>CAYFUK010000052.1:0-4283 GCA_964346325.1 uncultured Candidatus Peribacteria bacterium
ACCTCCGGAGAGCCCAAAACCCTCCATGTTCCCGTTGCAGTGCCAAAGCCGAAATTAACGCCCTCAGCGCAGGCCGGATCGCCAACCTCGCAACTGCCTTTTTCACATATACATCCTTCGGTGATCTCTCCTGTTCCTCCTCCGCGCGATTCCCACAAAGCTATCTCGAACATGGAATCCGCCACACTTTTTGCAAGCAAGGTTTTTTGGTCGTTCACTATCGCTCTAAAAGAGCGCACAATCGGGTCAACATACGAAACCCCGATCCCAAGCAGAATCGGCACAAGTATAAGCATTATTATCATGCTCATGCCTTTTTGTTTGCGCATGCGCAAACCGCCCAATTTTTGTTTAATAGCTTCGTACATTTTTTCTTATATCAGAATATATGGTTGTTTGCAGAGTTTCCGTTGGGGGAGCCCCAAAATAATCAAGACGCTCCATAACCGAAGGTTCGGCTGTCATCACAACAGTGATATGAGGCTGCACAAGAGTTCCGCTTGCCACATCCGTCTCTGCGAATCCTTTATATGGATCCTCCAAAGGCGCAACATAAAATTTAAGAGAAGTTATATTTGTGCGAAGCGGGCTTATGGGAATAAATCCGTCATAAACATCCGACTCACCGCTTGCCGCAGTAAGATCCGCAGCCATATCCGCCATGCTACCGTTGAATTCATCGGATACACTCCATGTGTCCGTTATGTCGTTGCCGTCAGTATCGGCTCCGTTGAGCCATAAAGTAGACATTACATTTTCAATGACAGGCCCGTCGCCGGGGTCACGCTCAACTTGTTCCAAAACCAAGATAGTTTTTTTGGTGCCATTCGCATTAATCAAATAAAGCTGATCCTGTTCATGAAGCGGATCCAAAACACCCGGACATGCAGCAAAAGCTCCGCAAAAAGCGTTCGCATCTTCAGGCAGACCATTCACGGGATTTTGCCCCACATTAAGATCAATCGTTTCCTTGTCAACAATGCATCCCGGATCACTCTCAACAGGGTCTCCGTCGTTACATAAAATTCCTTCGTTTTTTGGCCCGGGGCCTCCCGATCCAAAATCAAAAAACTCCTTTGCATAATCCCCATAATCATAAGCCGCTCCCGCGCCCGCAAACTCATCATCGCCCGCCTGGGCCCTAAAATATTCCTCATAATCAATGGCATTACCTTCAACCATAACGGTAATTTGACGCATCATGGCGCGCATATCCTGATACATCTGCTCCTCAAGCTCTATACGTTTGGAATCGCGGTACATATTTATGGTTAAAGTTACTATTGCCACTAAAAAAACACTAAAAATAGCTGTTGCAATAAGCAGTTCCACTAAGGTAAAGCCTTTTTGTGCCGTTTTATTTCGCATTAAGGTTGATTAATTGTGTGTTTATGTCTCCGTCGTTATTTTCGGTTTTTACAAAAATTCGCATAATTTGTTGTGACGGATATGTTATTTGGATTGTTTGATAGTATTCTTTGTTTGTTAGCATGAAGCCTGCGAGAGTTTCACGAATAAAATCTTCCGAAAGTTCGGCGCGTTTTTCTTGTTTTTGCAGCGGACCTTCGAGCCATTTGTAGTCTTTTGTTCCTTTGAGTTCATAATAACCTTTCTCAAATTTTCGCGGCTCATCACTGTTTTCGTTAAGATTCATAATCCGGACAATTCTAAAAACCGATTCATTTGTAAGGGATGTTAAATTGGGATCTTCACTTATCTGCTTAACCGACTGCCTGAAAAGTATCGCCAAAATCACAAAAACAACAACCACTATAATCATAAGAATTTGCAGTGTTTTACGCCATTTTTTAAGGATTTTTTCCTGTTTTTCAGAAGTGCGTTTTTTACTCTTCAAGTGCAAAATTGGTTATTGTTACGGGTAAAGATATAGATTTCGGGTCGCTGCCTTCAAGCCATTCTATGCGGCATACGGCATTGATTTGGCTTGCCGTTGCCGAGTTTGTTTCAAGGGTGCGGAAATAGGGGGTTTGTTCGCCTGCCGGATTGTGGTTTGCTGTGCCGTCGGCCTGAATATAAAGTCTGTAATCTTCATCCGTTGCGTCTGCGCCATCTTTTAAATCCAAGGGGTCGGCTTGTGTAGCCATTTCCGGAGGCAACGTAGTTGAGGTTTCGATTGTGTAATTTGCGGGAGCCGAGATTGCGTTGCCCGCGGAACATGTGCCGGTTGTCATATTCCAGCAGTTTTCTTTGTCGTAACTGAATCTTATCCAGTTGGTATCGCGAAGGCCTCTGAATGCATTTACACATTCCTGTGTTAACCAGCTTGCTTCAAGGCTGTGCGCATTAAAATTGATTGCCCGGTTTGCGGTTACGAGAAGCGTAATTACAGTTGCGGAAACCATTAAAAGTACTGTGATGGATATCATAGTTTCAACCAGAAGAAATCCTTTTTGTGATTTGTGCTTTTGAAGCATAGATATGCATAGATATGCTAAAATATTTTAAAGCAAAAGGCTTGATTAGTAAATGTTTTGGTTGCTCGGCAAGCAGGCCTGCCGGGGAGGGCTTGTGAAAAACTCCAAATTTTGTTATAATAACAGGAAATAAAAAACAAAAATGAAACATCTGAATAAAATTCAAAAATTCTACTTTGACCGAATAAAGAGCAAAAAGCTTAAATCTTTAATTGAAAAATCTTATACGTTTTTAACAATGGAAGACACCGAAAAGCTTGATCTTTTGATTTCGGCGAGTGTTTGCCATAAAGATAAAAAGGCTGAAAAACAATTAATAGAAATGTTCGAATTCGAGCAGCAAGACATCCAAAACAGCATTGATGAACTGGAACCGATGACCCCGGAAGAAGAAATGGAAAACGTAAATGCAATTGAAGAAGAAAACAGAGAATTCGAAGAGAATCTCCGCAAACTTGAAACAGCAGCCTATAAAGAAAAAGAAAAGGGGCAGCGGGCCGAAGCTGAAAGAGCCGCTGACAGATTATTAAATCAACTTTATTAAAATGCCTAAGCAAAATCCAAAACAAACAGTTAAGCCAAAAGAAAAAGCAAAGGAAACAACTGCCGATAGCCTGAAAGCTCAAAAATCCGAAGCATTAAAAAAATTCAAAAAATTTGATGATTATCTAAAAAAATACGGCTCAATTCAGCGCATGCAGGAAACTTTTGCCAAAGACAACGTTGATATAAGCGCAATAGCAAAGAAGCCAAAGTACAAAGAAATCTTCAGTAAGATTATTTCGCTTACACATAAGGGATTCGGCTCTTTACATCATTTAAAGAGTGTGCGTACAGAAAAAGGGCTTAATCTCGTAAAATTAAAAGATAAGCTCGGCAAGCTTAAGCAAAAATTAAAATCAACACTTGATCGGTGGGAACAAGCAAATTCAAAACTGGAGCGTGCCATTGATGTAGAAAGAAAAAGATCACAACTTTTTACCAAGCTTTATAATAATTCATCGAAATTTATTGACGAAATGCCGGGAACCGGTGCGGAAGATATGGATAGACTGGAGCACATGATAAGTAAACATCCCGAATATAAAAAATTGCAACAAAAAATTGCAAATGCTTCGGAAGATGAATTGAACGCACTTAAAAGAGACGAAAGTGCTTTTGATAAAATATCGGAATATTCACAAAAACTTGCGGAAGCGGAGCCAAAAAGAAAGGAGCTGATTGCGGATTTTGACTCAGCCGCTTATACAATTGCTTATCATAATCCTCATTTAAAAACGAATGAGCAGATAAAAGCTGCGGAGCATGCCATAAAACAAGGTGATTTTTATAAGAACTTCAGACACAAATTACATACAATGGACCCTGAAAGCATATTGGGCTTTTATAAGCAGCAAAATCTTGATGAAACCTATAATCCTGAATTTGAATTAACCGCTTATCAATACGCAAATGAAGGGCGCCTGGATAAAGCATTGGAACCTTATTTAAAGTTGAAACCCAAGGACATTCCTGAAGACAGATTTTTAGCTGCACTTAGAGAAAGCACATATTACAACAAGGCTTTTGATGCTATTCAAAAAGGCAATTTGAAGCAGCAGAAAGCGTTTGAACCTACCGCTTACATGAACTTTGATGCTGAATCGGCAGTTCATATAGCCATGGCAAACGGCGCAGCGGACAATCTTTATTCATACGCAAAAATGCTTGCCGAAAGCATGCAAAAGAAAAAAGGGGGAAAACTACCCGAGGATTATGGCTTGGCGTAGCGTGGAGATGGGGGGATGGTTACTCGGTACCGCGAAGTACCCGGTACCGCTAAGTACTCGGTACCGCTCTTTCAAATAT
>CAYFUK010000052.1:4383-6706 GCA_964346325.1 uncultured Candidatus Peribacteria bacterium
CGGTACCGCGAAGTACCCGGTACCGCTAAGTACTCGGTACCGCTCTTTCAAATATATTTTTCGAGCTCTCCCAAAACTTCTTTGATCAGATTTTTATACTTTGCTCTTTTTACCATTTTCCATGGAACGCAGTAATTCCAGGCTTGTCTGGGCTCCCAGTCCGGATATTCAAACTCAAGCTGACACAAATCTTCTTGATCATGTTCAAGTTCGGCTTTTTTTACCAGATTTATCAGTTTAATAATTTGTTCACCCATTCCACGGGGGAGTTCTTCGGTTTCTGTTAGAGCTTCGTGATATTCGGCCGAATCATAGTCCCGCTTAAGCAATTCCCGTATCAGCTGCTCAATTCGCTCACGCAGGGCTTCAATTTGAGAGATATCCATATATTTATCAAGATTTTCAGTTAATTTTTTTGGGAGTTCTTTAAGTTCTGCCGAGAGTGCTCTGAATTTGATTTCATTATTAAAAAATGCGTTTTGCGCGAATATTCCATTAAGTTCATCACTTTTTTTATTATTCGATAAAACGGTGAACTGCAATTTAAACTTTGGCGGATTTTGCCAGTCAGGGTCAGCCACCACTGCCGTAAAGGGAATTTTTGTCAGTGTTGTTATTAATTTTCGCAATTCGGAATTCAGATGATTATACATGCTTTCATGCAGTTTTTGTTCGGAATAGCAGCCGTTTGCAAGATCGATATAAACATTGGGTCTTCGCCTGTCCATTAAAACAATAAAACTTTCGGATTTAACGGAACTCCTCATTAAAATATCGGGGAATTCGGGTTTATCTTTTTTTTCAGGGATTTTTGGAGGTGCCTGTTTTGGCCTCGGAGGTTTGGGCGGTAAAACAGCTACAACTTCTTCAATGAATTCGGGCGGCAAAAAGCCTTCGTCCAAAATCCCGTCATTGATTTTTTCGGCATTCTTATCGGGCGGATTCTCGTCCGCACTTTTAGTTTGTTCCTGAATCTTATCCGGATTTTTGTGTTCCATAAAATTTATTACCGGGAGCTTGAGTCGAGAATTTATCAAGAAAAAGCGTGTTTGTCAAATTTCAGACCGGGTATGGCGGGTATACTCAGTCCGGGGGTTAGACTTGATTTACTTCAATGTTTTGAGTAATATTAGCCCTTGATTTTAACCTGACACACTTGGAGCGGCAAGAAAATTCTCAATCCGACTGGCTCAATATTTATGTGAATAACTCTATTGAAGCTCACAAATTAAGGCAGGCCAATGATCATGTCGGGGCAAAGGAGTTGTTTGAAGAAGCTTTAAGTGTTGTTGAGGAAGAACAACAAAACGGTAACAAAGACGAACGCCTATTATGGAATGGAGCAACTTTGAATTACGCAATTCTTGATTGTATGATTTTGCTTCAGTCCGAGCCCTCGGAAGTTATGAACAGTCTGCATAAATACGGTGATTTATTAAAAGAGATGATGCTGGATTTTTCGCGCACGGACTCAAAATTGCGAGGTATAGAATCTGTTTTTGAGGATGATTTTACGGCAACGGATATTGATCAGCTTAAATACGCAGTTGTGAGGTTCGATAATATAGTATCGCGAATTGAGGAAGACGAATTAACCCGGGAGCAAAATGAAAAACTGGCAATGTTCTATTTTTTTCTGAGTAATTATTTTCAGACTGCACAGCTGTTTTTCGGATTTTCAACAAAAATGATTCAGGATGGGGCAAAGAGCAAAGACATGTTTAAAAGTACTTCCAAAAAAACCATGGAATTTTTTGAAAAGGTTGATAATCCCGATTTTGAAAAGTATAAAACTTACGTTAATAAGTGGTTCGGTATTTATGCGGATATTATGGAGGCCACTTACGCATTGTATGTTGAGGATAAAGTTTTCGAATCAAATTGGGAGTTCCGGGAGAAGGATATCGATATGCTTTGGGAGGTTATTAAAAGCTCTCTGCAGTCCGAATCCGATGATGAAGCTGTTAATCAGATGAACCAGAACGCGGCTGCGCAGGCTATGGAGCTGCTCCTTGATGTTTATTCAACCTATGCATTAATGAATGTTGAAAATTACGAAAAAGGACTCGAAGGTCTTTATAATATCTCTGAAAAAACGGAAGAACTGAGAGAAAAAGGCAAAGTTACTTTTTACAATCATCTAAAAAGAGCGATTATAGCCAGAAAGTATTTGCTTGAAATGCGTTTTAATGAAGAAGTTATGCTTCCGCAGTTTAATCCCGTCTCGTTTTTGGGATCACGAAAAAGAAAGGGATCGGAAGAAGCCGGGGTTGCCGGCACCCAGTATGATCTTACCGATCCTGATTTTAAGGATTTTTTAATT
>CAYFUK010000053.1:0-6541 GCA_964346325.1 uncultured Candidatus Peribacteria bacterium
GCTTGTATTTTCTCAGTTGCATTACTAAAAATTTTATTTATCAATTTTTTCCTGAAATTTTCATACACTTCAAGCTGCTTGGATGTGAAATATTTTTTAAATTTATCTAAAATTAATAAACTGTTCACCATATTGCCGGAGAATCCTGAAGCTTTATATTTTTGTAATTTATCAATTTCTTTTTTGAAGAGAACCTTTGCAAATGCTTTTTTAATTTTATCAAACCGGATTTTTTGTTGTTGCTTTAAATGCGGATAGATTTTAGTTATTTTTTTTATACTTACAAGAATTCTGTAATATCCATACTTTTTGTTGCGATTTGTTTTAATATTTTTGATTTCTTTATCAAAAATTTTCTCGGCAAGTTGCTGTTTGCCGGTTTCAGCCGTAACAGGACGATTTTCTACATTAAAAAAAACCAAAAAATTCTCACAAATAAAAAAATACGATTTTTGTCCGGAATATAACATAAAATTAAAATTTCTTAAATATATTAATCCCTCGTGCAAATTGCTAGCTTTTTGTAAGCAATTTGTACAGTATACTTTAATAGCGCACCTCGAAGCCTTCAAGGTCGGTTTTCGGCGATTCCCAGTTAACCTGTATATCTTTTACATCAGCTGAAGAAGGCCCTTGTTTTAAACGTGAAATCATGCTTTTTACGGAATCCTCGCTGCCCTGCAATACGGCTTCCACAGTTCCGTCGGAAGCGTTGCGTACCCAACCTTCGAGTTCAAGATCCCGTGCGCTTTTTTGTGTAAAATCGCGAAAAAAAACTCCCTGAACTTTGCCTGATATTGTTAAATGTGCTCGTTTTGACATATAATTATTATATATGAAATCGATTTTAAGAAAAATAGTTCTCAAAAAACTTGAAATTCTTGCGCGGATTAAATTGCGGCGCATGAAGGCAAGAGTGATTGGCATTACCGGCAGCGTTGGCAAAACAACCTGTAAAGACGCAATTTATGATGTTTTGAGCAAACATTATAAAGTTTTAAAAAATGAAAAAAGTTTTAACAGCGAGTTTGGTCTTCCTTTAACCATCCTCCAGCAAAATTCGGGCTTCAGCTCGCCTTTGCAATGGTTCACAATTTTAATTAAAAGTTTTTGGCGCACTTTTTTTGTTAATGATAAATTCGATTACCTGGTGCTTGAAATGGGTGTTGACAAAAAAGGTGACATGGATTTTCTGACAAAACTGGCAAAGCCTGATATTGCGTGTATTATCGCTATAAAACCTGTTCACATGGATGAATCGCAATTCTCCGATATTCGCGAAATCTTTGATGAAAAAAAGAAGATATTTAGGTACGCAAAAACGCGGCTTATTAACAAAGACGATGAATATGTCTCGGGCCTGAAAGGAAATGTAAGTTACGGATTCGTCGAAGGGTCCGATTTTAAGGCATTCGGTTTTATGCAAACGGAAAGAGGGGTTGATTTTGATGTTGAATATGAAGGTTCGGATTATCATTTTTTCATTCCCGTGTTCGGTAAATATCAGGTTTCAACTTTAATGCCCGCGATAGTTATCGGTTTTTTAACCAAAGTTCCCGCAAGTGCCATCCGGGAGGCTCTCAAAGAATATACTTTGCCTCCGGGCAGAATGAGCCTTATTGAAGGTATCGACAATTCGTTGATTCTGGACAGCAGTTATAATTCTTCTCCGGGGGCGGTTAAAGAATCCCTGAAGCTACTGGACTATTTTGGCAAAAAAAAAGGAGGCAGAAGAGTTTTTGTTTTCGGGAACATGAATGAACTGGGAAAAAAATCAAGGGAGCTTCATGAAAAGGTCGGTGAAACGATTCCCGATTATACGGATCTGCTTATTACGGTAGGTGATGATGTGCGCTACGCGGCCTCGGCCGCGAACAAAAACGGCCTTGATTCATTAAATATCGCAAGTTTTGAAACAGCCCGGGAGGCCGCCGAATTCTACAAAGAAAATATACATGAGAATGATACGGTGCTTGTAAAAGGTTCACAAAACAAAGTGCGTTTGGAAATCTTTATTAAGGAAATCATGAAACATCCCGAAAAAGCCGAAGAACTGCTTGTGCGACAGGAGGAAAAGTGGCAAAATATAAGCCCTTAAGCCGCCTCATGTATAACTGGAATATTTTAGGTCATAAAAAGCAGCTGGATTCTATTGAGCGGGATATAAAATCCGGAAATCTTGCACATGCTTATTTATTCAGCGGACCTTCGAGCGTGGGCAAATTTTCGATAGCAAAAAGATTCGTAAATATAATGCAGTGTCCGAATAATCTCTGCAATGAATGTCCCACATGCAAACAACTCCAAAGCGGCAATCATTCCGATACGATAGTACTTAAGGAAAAAGACGAATCCATCAAAATCGAACAAATCCGCGATATTATCCACAGATTACAAATGACCAAGCAGGCTCAATATAAAATCCTGCTTATCAAAGGGGCTGAAAGGCTTACTCCCGAGGCGGCGAACTGCCT
Organism: uncultured Candidatus Peribacteria bacterium; assembly: GCA_964346325.1. GTDB lineage: Bacteria > Patescibacteriota > Gracilibacteria > UBA1369 > PNNO01 > JAUVDZ01. The sequence continues at coordinate 2,475 of CAYFUK010000053.1, forward strand.
TCTAAAAACACTTGAAGAACCTCCGCCGGACACTTTTATAATAATGACCACTTCAAGCATAAGAGAAATTCTTCCAACCATTATCTCAAGGGTAAGAATTGTTAAATTTACCGCTTATTCACAAAAATTTCTTGAAGAAAAACTGGGTGAAATGTACCCGGATAAAGATTCCGATATTATTAAACAGGTTTCGTCACTTGCTATAGGCAAAAGCGGAAAAGCAATAAAGCTGCTGCAGAATTCGGAACTTCTCGCGAGCTATTTAAACATGTATAATGTTCTCTGTGAGTTTTTGGAAGACAAACCCGTGTATAAAAAATTTCAGGTTGTTGGGAACATTCTGAACGAGAATGATAACCCCTATGAATTTTTGGATATATTCACACATTTGGTAAGAAGCAGACTGCACCGGGGGATAGCGGTTGACACAATAGATGCGGAAAAAAAAGAACATTTTCTGGATTTATTATCTGAGATACAAAATACACGCGATCTTTTAAAGCGTAATATAAACGCAAGACTCGCACTTGAAAATTTAGCCCTAAAAGCATTTAAATGAAAGTAATATCCATATACGATCAATTCACACGTAAAGAAATTCTTGTTCCCGGTAACGAGAATGCTGATGCGAAACCCAATGATTTCGCTATTTTTCATGATGACGAAAGCCATGAGAATATAGGAAAAGTACAGTTTGTTAACCGTGAAGTTGATGACAAAAATGAAAATATTCATAAAAATTATTCATATTTAAGAAAGGCAACAGCGAACGATGTGCAAAAAATGGAGATGCGTGGTGCAAAAGCGCAGGAAGCCAAGCAAAAATGCGAAGAAAAAATCAAAGAACATAATCTGGATATGCAGCTTGAATTTGTTGAATATTCGTTAGACGGTACAAAAATAAATTTTATTTTCACAGCGGATGACAGAGTGGATTTCAGGGACCTTGTTAAAGATCTTGCAAAAACATTTCAGAAACAGATTCATTTGCAGCAAATAGGCCCCAGAGACAAAGCAAGAATCGTTACGGGCCGCGGCAGATGCGGAAAAGGTTTATGCTGCGCAAACTGGCTTAACAGCCTGGACAGCATTACGATGGACATGGTTCGTTCGCAAAATCTTGAAAGTAAAGGCAGTTCAAAACTGTCGGGCTGCTGTGGAAAACTTATGTGCTGCCTGAGGTATGAGGTTGAGGAATACAAAAGACTTAAATCAATACTGCCGGAACCCGGCAGTATGGTAAAAGTTAAAAAAGGTGACGGTAAGATAATCGGGCTTGATATTTTGAACCAAACGGTTAGAATCTTATTTCCCGACCAGAGCTCGGAGGTTGTTAAGGCTGAAGACATAAAAAAGGTAATAAGCAAAGGACGGGCTCGGGAAGAAACATCCGGAACCCCCGTTAACGACTAATAACAAATGACAACTGTATTGATAATATCGGCCCTGGGTTTAATTCTTATTTTTGTAAGAAAATATTTGATTGTAACCAAAAGAATAAATTTTAACGCACTTGTTAAAAAGTTTTTTACCGGAAGACCGAAAAAAGCCGCTATCCGGGACGGCGCCCCCGCGGGCAATGCCGATGCTCTATTTAAGAAGGCGATGGTACATTACGATAACGGTGATTTAAACGAGGCTGCGGCCCGGCTTGAAAAGATTATTAAAATCGATGAAACAAACAGAGATGCCAATCTGAAGCTTGGATTGATATATCTTAAGAAAGGGCTTTTTAATAAAGCCGAATCCCTTTTTAAAAAGTTGACGGAGCTCGATGACCAACAGGCTGTTTTTTACAGCAATCTGGGTAGGGCTTTATATGAACAAAAAAAATTTGATGAAGCGCTTGAAGCATATTTAAAATCGATATCGCTGGATAAAACGCGCGCTGCCAGGTTTTTGAGCACAGCCGAGGTATACCGCGCTTTATCAAATAACCTGAAAGCTGAAGAAATGTATAAGCGGGCCTGTGATCTTGAGCCCGATAATACCGATTTTTTACTCGCGTTTGCGCATTATCAGATTGAGCTCGGCAAAAAAGCGCAGGCAAAATATTATTTAAACCGGATTCTGAAAACAGACCCCGATAATAGTCCGGCAAAAGAGATGTCGGCGGAAATCGGTTAGCCCTCTGTTTCGGCTTCCGGATCCGCGGCTGCTTCCTCATCCGAACCGCCGCCGGCCCCTACAAGCACTTTAGCCGGAATTGCTCTATAAGTGGTGTATAAAGGTTCCACGAGTGTTTCGCCGTCAGGTTTTGTTAAATGCCTGAACCAATTTGCATTAAAGCCGGTATGCGCGCTTTCCATCCATTTTTGCCGGCCGGGTGCAAGTGTGTCGGTTTCTATATATTGCGTAGGTCCGGGAGACCTATAGCCTCCGATATACGGACCTTCCAGCTCAACACTTCTGCCGTCGCCCGTACCGTAAAATTTAAAATAAGCATTAATTCCTTCCGTATATCCCTGAATCAATATGTGCCCGGGAGTATCATTTGTGAACCTTACATCATGAACACCGGGATAAATTGTTGCGTCAAGACCCCATCCGTAAACCTGCGAATAATAAGAAACAGCGTATGAATGCGGTGTTCTTTCAACAATCGGCAGCCCCGCAAATAAAGCGGCTCTGTACATGGTTGAAGAAACCTGGCACAGGCCTCCTCCATATTCGGGAATAGTGCCTTCCGGCTTGATCACAAGCTCGGGAAGAAAGCCCGTATATGCATCAACAGGGCCCAGAACAGTATTAAAAGAGAATGTTTCTCCGGGCTTGATTATATGCCCCTGAAATTTACTTATACCTGTATTTATATTGTGTATTCTATTGGCCGTTGAACCTGCAAACGCACTTTTACCCGTTGCAATCAGCTCTTTTATTCCGAGTTTTTGCAGATCTTCGGATATATCAACCTCGGCGGGCTGCAAATGTACGGGAACCGGCACTTTGTTGATACCGTTATTTATTGCCATATTCATTGCCGTGAGCAGGTGGATTCTACTTATTTCTTTGCCGTCTCTACCTTTACCTTCAAACATAATTTCTCCTTCCCGGTCGCGCCGGATTTTAACCGATTCCGGCTCCGATTCCAGAAGAGAGCTCAAATTTTCATCAATATATTGATTAAACGGATCTTCCAGAATCATCAGATTAAGCTTTTTATCGAGCGTTACGGCGTCGCCCAAATCAAAACGAACCTCGGATTCAAGTTCAAGCTCAATGCCTGTTATATCCCCGATTCTGAGCTCATCCGTATAGTCAAAACGTATGGTGTCAATATAATCTATAGGCTTAAAGTAAAAATTGAAATTTCCATATTCGAGCGTTATTCGCCGTGATAACTTTTCGCGGATATCATCGAGTTTTGCTTCAAGGTCGGCGGATGTAACCAAAGGAGCCGATTCAACCGCTTTAATCTTTACGGGATCGCTCCGCAGTTCGGAGGCGTTCCGCTTTAAATCATTATATAATTTTGATATATCAATTCGTTTGCCCTGTTTTTCGGGAACAATCGTTAAAAGGCCGTTTTCAAATGTAAGATAAGCGTTTTCGGTTTTCTGGTCGGCAAAATTCATTTCATTTTCGATATTTTTAAGAGCCCGGTTTATGTCAATTGTGTTATTTATATGATAATCGGTGCCATTAACAGCTGTTGAAAGTATTGTGGCCAGATTGGAGTTATCAAACTGAACAAAAGCGATATTTTTTAATGTTGTTTCGGCATCAAGCCGTATACCGAGCTGATCGGGCATTAATTCGATTCCTTTATCATCCAGTTTGATTTTAATCGGCTTCTCTAAAAACGACTTAACCTGTTGCTTAATCCTGCCTGCGACTTCATCTTCGGATAAAGAGCCCATATCAGCGCCCGCGACTTTTGTACCGGGCGGAGTGTTATTCAGAAATCCGTAAGTCAAAACCAACGATGAGAACTGAAATATTGAAAAAAGTGCAACCGCCAGGGAAATAATTATGACAGGAACTTTTGCCTTATGTAAATGGTCGAAAACCTTCCGCTTTATTGATAGTCTCTGTTTTTTTTGCGCCGGTTTAGGCGGCTGCTTTTG
>CAYFUK010000054.1:0-6460 GCA_964346325.1 uncultured Candidatus Peribacteria bacterium
ATGAACCACCTTCTTTAACCTATGTACCACCTGACGAAGAAGAAGATGAACCACCGGTAATTACCTATGTACCGCCGACCGAAGAAGAAGATGAACCATCGGTAATTACCTATGTACCATCAACCGAAGAAGAAGATGAACCACCAACAACTACAATAGCAACTACTCCGCCAACGGAACCTACACCGGTTTATGTAACACAGACGCCTGCTCAGCCGGCACATGCAGCAGCACCTGCCACACCTGAAACAGGCCCCGGATTGATTATTCCGTTAATCGGAACGGCACTTGGTGGCGCATGGCTAAGAAGAAAGAAAAAATAAAAAATTAAATAAATTCTGAGAGCGGTCCGTTGAAAATCGGGCCGCTTTTTAAATGTTTGTTTAAATTGAGCTTTTTTGAGTCGATTCCCAGTGCAATACACAAAACTTGGCTCATATGCAAAACGGGAATATCAAAGCCTTTTTGATACATATCAAACTGCATATGGCAAAAAGGACAATTTGTAATTATTAAATCAGCTTTTTCATCTGTTGCGTCACGCAAATACTTATCACTCATTTTTGTTGATGCATCTTTGTTATACATACTTATATGAAACCCGCAGCAATCCAGTTTTGAGGACAGATCAACGGGCGTTGCTCCCAGTGCTTCAACAAACTCCTCGAAATTAAACGGATTAGCGGTATTTTGATGGGGTTTAACGTATTTTGAAGGGCGCAGAATATGACAACCATAATAAGTTGCTATTTTAAGCCCCTTTAAAGGCTTTTTAACCGCATTTTTAAGCTTATCGAGACCCAAATCTTCTGTTAGTACCCAAAGCCAGTGTTTTACGTTAAAATCGATAAATTTGCCGTTTTGGCGTTGTTTTATCAGATCTTTCCGTAAGTTAATCACACAAGTTGAACAAATTGTCATAATATCAAGTCCCGCATCCTTACTGTAGTTGAAATTTCGCTCATTCATATCTTTATTGAATTTTGCATCAACTTCCTTTACAACACCTGCACCGCAGCAACCGAACTCCGGAATATCAACAAGTTCAATATTGAGTTCTTTGCATGCAAGCCGCGTAGCTTTATCGTATTCCGATGTAAGCTGTTTGCTTGCGCATCCCGGAAAATACGCATACCTTATTTTTTCTTCATTTCGTCCCATTTTTTAACTTTTTTAATAAATAGTGGAGGGAATTTGCCTTTAAAAAGCATTTTAATGGCAAGCGGCAACATTTTAATCGCCCTGAACGGCCCCCATGTGCCGAGAGGCAATTTGAATTCTTCGATTTCGCCTTTTTTTCTTACTGAATTATATATCGTTTTTGCATGTCTTGCTCCGTCATTGCCTGTAATTCCTTCTTTTATTGAAGATTCTCTTAAATGTGAAATAACATCCTGCGGTTCAATATCCTGAGGGCAATTTTCACTTGCTTTTTCGCAGTGGGCACACATCCAGAGTTGTTTTTTAACAAGCTGTTTCAGGCGTTCACGTCTTTTATCGTCACGAATATCATCAATATATCTTTGTGCCAGAACAGAGGCTGCCGGTCCTAAGTATTCCGAAGAAGCATCCCGTGAAGGACAATCCGAAAAACATGCGGCGCACCATATACATTCCGATGATTTTTCGATTTTTTTAACATCATCGGGTAAAATTTCAACATCGCGCATTTCATCAAACCACGGTTTTACGGCTTTCATCTCTTCATAAAAGGGCTTCATATCTACGATTAAATCTTTCACCACCCTTAAATTTCCAATCGGTCTAACAACTATTTGCCCGAATTCCTCAAGTTCGTCTTTTATAAAAGTTTTACAAGTAAGCCTTGCTCTTCCGTTTACAGCCATGGAACATGAGCCGCAAATACCTGCCTTACATGAATGTCTGAATGCCAAATCAAAATCATGATATTCTTTAATCATAATAATCGCATCCAAAACGGTTAAATTTACATCATATTCAATTTCATACTCTTTTAAGTATGGTTTTTCGTCCGTCTCGGGATTAAATTTTTGGATTTTAATCTTTATCATAATAAATCAGAGAATGTTTTATAAAGTTTTGATCGTCACGTTCGGGATAGTCTGTTCTAAAGTGGGCTCCGCGGCTTTCTTTGCGGTCCAGTGCGCATTTTACAATAGCCTGTGCAATAGAGAGCATGTTTTTTAATTCCAGTGCATTGTAGAGCGTGTGATTATATCGGGATTTTGGTTTGACATAAATATTTTCAAATCTGTTTTGTAGTTGCTTCAGAGCATCCATACCTTTAAATAAAGAATCCTCGTGCCTGAATATACCTGCGTTATTAAGCATCTCGGTTTTTAATTCGTTTTTTATTTCATATAAGTTTTCTGTACCTTCTTGATCGAAGGATTCGGCTTCAATATTATTTTTTAAAGGTGTGAATTGCGTGTTTTGTGCATATTCTGAAGCATTCACACCCGCTTTTTTACCAAAAACAACGGTTTCCATTAAAGAATTGCCTCCGAGTCTGTTAGCTCCGTGGATGCCCGCACACGCGCATTCTCCGGCGGCAAACAATCCTTTGATTTCAGTTTCACATTCTTTATTTGTCGAAATGCCTCCCATAAAGTAGTGAACTCCGGGTTTTACGGGAATCGGTTCTTTTGTACAGTCAATATTTGCGAATTCTTTTGCTATTTTATGTATCTGGCTCAATTTGCCCAAAACCGCTTCTTTATCAAGATGTCTCAAATCCAGATGAATCGCTCCTTTAATACCGCGACCTTCTTCGATCTCTTTTTGAATTGCCCTTGCAACTGTATCGCGTTCTGCAAGTTCATTGACAAATCTTTCATTATTTTTATTAATAAGATGGGCTCCTTCGCCTCGTGTTCCTTCGGATATCAAAAGCGGTCGGTGATGAAGAGTTGTGGGATGAAATTGTACGAATTCAATGTCTTTAAGTGCGCATCCCGCGCGATAGGCCAGTGCCATTCCGTCACCGGTTGAAATAGTTGCATTAACGGAATTTTTAAATATTTGACCCGCGCCCCCTGTGGCTAAAATTACTGATTTTGCCTCAATAGTGTGATGATTTCCGGTTGAAATATCATAAGCCGTTAAACCCGTGATTTTTCTGTCTTCAACTATCAAAGAATCAACAAACCATTCATCTGAAAATTCCACTTTGTTTTTTAAACACTCGGTATATAAAGTTGTTATTAAATTATGCCCCGTATAATCACGCGAATAACAGGTGCGGGTTTTGCTGTTACCCCCAAAAGCCCTTTGAGCTATTTTGCCTTTATGGTTTCGGCTGAATATCATTCCCGTTTTTTGAAGATCTTTGATTGCTTCAGGTGCTTCTTCGCAAAAATATCGTACTGAATTTTCATCACTTAAATCATCTCCTCCTTTAATCGTATCATCAATATGTGATTGTATGGATCCGTCAATTGCGGCATTCATGCCTCCCTGCGCCATGCAGGTTTGGCTTCTTAGAGGATGAACTTTTGATATAACACAAACTTTTAATTCTTTATTACAGTTTAAAGCGGCTGTTAAGCCTGTTCCGCCGCCCCCGATTATTACAATGTCGTATTTTAATTTATTCATAGCCTGCTTATATTAAAAAAAAGCCGCCCTTATTGCAAGGACGGCTCCTTTACTAATTGATTATTTATGCATCAAGGCAATAACCCTGTGCCTGTAAATCCGCCAATTCATCAAGACAATCATCGTATTCAGCTAATTTTTCCAGATATTCATCCAATTTTTCGGAATAAGCGGTAGTTGTCGCATCCATATCGGCATTTAGCTCTTCTTCGGTTGGAAGGTGGGTTGAATCGTTATTTTCCCAGTAATCGGATAACTGATCAGTTAGTTCTGTTATTTGAGATTCAGCAGTCAAACACCATTCAACATCACCAAAGGTATGTGCGACACCCCAAGCCTGACCGGGTCCGACTTCAAATCCATCACAATCGGCATCAGTCATCCCGCCCGCATTTTCTACCATTTGTCTGAATTCATCTCTTAATGTTTCAAGTTCCTGCATTTGATCCCAGATTGCTTCAACTTCGGTATTCAAAGTGTCTAATTCGGAACTTAAAGCTTCAGCTTCAGTCCAAACCGCATCACAATCGGGGCATTCAAAATCGGCACAGTCTGATTCGTTTAATCCGTCAAAGAATGCGAGCCATAATATTTTGGCGATTTCAGCTCTTGTTATTGTTTCACCACCTTCGAATTCTCCATCTCTTCCTTCAACAAGTCCGCATTGATAAGCTTTTTCCGCACTGTCAGCAAACCATTCATCTCCTGATAAATCACCAAATGAATAAGTTTCATATCCGGGAATATCGAATCCGAGAGCTCTTAATATAATTGTAATTGCTTCGCCTCTTAAAATTGAATTACCCGGGCCAAAACTTCCGTCCGGATATCCTTCAAAATAGCCCTGATCTTCTGCAGTAACCACATAAGACCAGAACCAGTCATCTTCAGTTACATCAAAGAAAACATCAAAAAAGCTGTCAACGACAAAATCATCATTGGAAAGCACCAATAATTTAGCTGCTTCCGCTCTGTTTAAAGGATCATTCGGTCTCATTAATCCCGTGTCGTCATCTCCTGTCATTATTCCTTCATCAAATAGTCCAAAAAGGAAATCTTCAGCCCAGTGTCCTCCAATATCATCAGGATCATCCGCAGCCGGCTCTTCATCCGGTTCTTCTTCCCCCGGTGATTCGGGAGTAAAAGGAGTTTTTCCTTCGGCTTCGTCCAGAATGGCTTCCATTGTTGAAATATCATGATCCATACATAAGTCCTGGTCCTGCAAGGCCCGGAGTTCTGCCAAACAATCTTCAAGGTCGGTTATTAATGAATCAATTAAGTCATTTTGTGCTTCTATATCATTTAAAACGGCATCGTATTCATCCAGTTTATCAAAATAATCATTCATAAGAGTGTCCATCTGTTCATTTAATTCAGCTTCGGTAGGTAGATGTGTTGAACTGTTTGTTTCCCAGTATTCATCGAGATTCTGAATCATTTCTTCTATTTGACCTTCACTTGTAAAACACCATTGAACATCTCCAAAATTATGTGCTATTCCCCAGACCTGGCCGGATTCCGGTTCAAATCCGTCACAGTCACTGTCTGTCATTCCTCCCGCATCAAGAACCATTTGTCTTAATTCGTTACGTAATTGTTCAAGTTGGTCAAGTTGATCCCAGACTTCTTCAATTTGAGCTTCAAGATTCAAGAGCTCCGCATCCAGATCATCAGCCTCTTGTTCCATCAATGCCAGGTCATCAAGACCCAGAGCAAGATCACCTGCAATTGTTTCACAGTCCGGACAAACCGGTTCTGCGCAGTATGTTTCTTCACATACTTCCAAAGAGGCTATTAATCCTATTATGGCATCGATTATTTCAGTTAATCCGGGCACTTCGTCACCATCATGATCCATAAGAACCTCTATCCACTCATCTTTTAATAATTGCCAATCGGGTATTGCGGCCGGATCCCAAAACTCATTTAAATACATCATATGGTCAAAAAAGTTGAAATAGTCGGGTTCAACTCCGTACCACATACTTTCATCCAGAAAGCAGTATGTTGTTCCGTCATATTGGAACGATGAATAATAAGCAAAGGTGTTTGCTGAATCCTGACATACCGATCCCATTGCTAAACTGTCTTCTGTCACCTGTGCATTGAGGTTGTCTACCATCATTGCAACATCTCCGCCATAAATATTGGTTGTGCCTCTTTCAATAAGGGCCTCCATATCGGCGGAATAATTTTGGGCCTGTGTTTCAAGGGCCTCGAAGTTTGCATAAGCCGCGTCCAGATCATCCTGAATTGTTTGACATTCAGTGCAATCTGTAGGTTCCGGAGGAGCCGGAACTTCCGCAGCAAAAAGAGTAGCTCCATTTGCGAAAATCAGCGTAGCCAAAATAAGCCCGCCTGCAAAAAGAGCCAAGTTTTTTCTGATTGTTTGCATATTTAAAAGGTTAATTGCTCACCTTGTCAAATTTACTCTAAATTACGCGAAATTTCAAGACAAATATTGACTTAAAGCTTCAAGTTACTTAAAGTAATTTTTGTATTTGTTCATTGCTTAAATGTAAATGGTCAAATGTCAAAAGTTAACAATGGGGCGTGGCCAAGTGGTAAGGCGTCCCGCCATGGCGGGGTATTCGGGGGTTGATAAACAGGAATTAATGTACAAAGTATATATATTAAAAAGTAGAAAAGATAATAAACTCTATATTGGACAAACTAATGACATTAAGAATAGGATAAAGAGGCATAATAGAGGAGAAGTTCGTGCAACTAGAAACCGCAGACCTTTAAAATTAATCACATATAAAGATTTTGAAAGTAGAAAAGAAGCAATGAAAATGGAAAAATACCTAAAGAGCTTGAAAGGAGGAAATGAATTTAAAAAAATTATGAAACAATGGGGCGTGGCCAAGTGGTAAGGCAC
>CAYFUK010000055.1:0-6351 GCA_964346325.1 uncultured Candidatus Peribacteria bacterium
AATATGTACGGCGAAAAATACAACATAGAATTCAAAAGCATCAGCAACGTCCTCAACAGGATTAAGATTGATGAACTCGATTTTACAGGCACCCCCGTCGATCTTCAACCAGGTGCCGAAATCCCGAAATTGTCAAAAGACCAGGAAGGCCATTTCATGGGTTCCGAACTTGTATTCTATGTAGAGGCCAATTCGGTCGATGGCATGCCGGAATTTTACACCGAAAACCCCCGTAAATTTCGCGTCACACACTATCAGGATGGCAACGTCGTATTTCAGGGCTACCTGGTCCCGGAACAATATTCAGATCCTTACATTTACCATCCTTTCGACATTAAGCTAAAAGCTGTTGATGGTTTAGGGTTGTTAAAAAAGGCCGATTTCGATCTCAACTATTTTCAAAAAGAGAGCGACATCTTAGATCATATTCTAAAAAAAACAGGGTTTGACCTGCCAATTTACATTGCCATCGACATTAGACACGACTGTCAAGGAGTGTCCTCAGATCCGGCAATGGAATACACGTCAGTTAATGTCAACCAACTCTACACCAACGAAGGCGAAGCTCCCTCGTGCTACGAGGTTATAGAAAAAATACTCGAAAGCTACGGAAAAGAGCTGTTTATAACCCAATATCGCGAAAAATGGCTGATTTTCCGAAAAATTGACATTCTGGGAAAATTCTATGTTTACGTAGATGGAACCTATTTAAGTAATGACACCCTTTTCTCAATTAAAGAGTTTGGCAACGACAAAAATCTTTTTCCCGTCGGCTCACTTCGCCGGGATATCAATAAGCGGTTGCATCACGTCAATTTAAGCACCGACCTGGGCCGGGCCAACAACATTTTGCCGGAAAACATTTTCGAAAAAGAAGTTTGCCCGGACAATAGCCGACAATATAGATCAAAAAATTGGGTTGCACATGGAACTCTATCGTCGCAATGCAATGTTTCCAGAACCTTCATGGATAGCAAATCTGTCTATGTTAGATTTGATCCTCAATCAAATCCGGATTTTGACCAATACTTGTATTACAATTTATATAACATTGATCAAAATTCTCAAAATTGGTTGTTTCAGTTTTCAATGCAAATGTCAACGGGGTATCTTTCCAGCAGAGAGGTTGAAATCCCCTTTGATATTAAGATCAAACCAAATACTGAAACTGGATCAGTCTATTATTTAAGAAATGACGGATGGAGCACAACTTTTGACCCGGACAAAGTTTTAAGGTTGAAATTTAAGATTTCAATGGTTCCGGACAAACAAGCCGTGATCCCCATTGAATCTGCTGATGTTTCTATTCCAGGCATACCAGTTGATTGTAATTTAGTTTTCCGATTTTTTAGAAATCAAGAAAGCAAAACAGACTATTACACCGACATTCGGGTGTTCGACATGAATTTCGGCCTTAATGAAGATGACCTCGAAGTTCCGGCCTTCATTAATTATGATATGCCTATTACCGACAATCCGATCAATAAAGAAAAGATCGAGAACATCATAGGCAGCGCCCCCGATTATGCCAATAAGGAAACACTTTTTAAAAAGGTCAAATACGACGAATCCGCCGAAATTGCCCCGGTCAACTGGCAGCACAAAGATGATACGTCCCAATATTCCCTTTCCGAGATTGTCCTGCACGAAATTGCTTCCAATAACCGGCAACCCCGGCAGATTCTTTCAGGTGTCATCACAGGGTCAGCCATCGACACCCTTATGATATTTCGCGACTATACCGTCGCGGATCAACCTCTGTTTTTTGCCAAACAAGTAACCTACAACCTCCACCAGGAAGAAGTTTCCGGTAAATTTGAAGAATACCTCTATTTCGAAAAAGTCGCCACCATAATCGACCAGGCCGTCATTTCCGAAAATTTCAGCTCAAACAATTCGGATCCCATCACTTCTTCAAAAATTGGCGAAGGCAGCCGCCTGAAATCAATAAACTGGGACGATATTGCAGGTAAACCCCGCGCTTTTCCACCATCACGTCACTCCCATGGCGATGAGGAAATGTTCCTGTTCGATGGCAAAATATCAATTAATGACGACGGCGATATCCTTTTCGGTGCAAAAAGCATCTTCAATGCCGACGTCCACATCAATGGCAACATCTACCAAAACGGCCAAGCCTACGAAACCCACGCCGAACAACTCTACACCACCAAAGACTTCATAATCCAGCGCGACGGAGCCACAACCGCCATAGCCGCCGGAGAGATAGCCGGAAGCAAAATCCTGAAAGCCGACGGCACCAACAACGTCATATTCGGCACCACAAACGATGCCGTAGCCCGGATAGGCTGGGAAGGCGACGCCCTGCAAGCAATCGCAACCCGCCAAGATAATCCTACAAACAACGGCCACGCTGTCTGGTCAGATGCTGACAATATGTTTCTGACACGGTCGGCGGCGTTTGATTCGGATAAGTTAGGGGGTCATGCGGCTGCGGATTATCCAAGAAGGTATATAAATGAAACAATATCTGGTCTTTATGATTTTGAAAATGGCATAAAAGCTTTATCTGTTGAATCCGGGTTGATAAAAACGGAGGCCGGGGATAATAATCATATAACAATCGAAACTTTTGCAGGGGAGAATACTTCGGGTGATATTTATCTTCATACCGATAGTAGCGGAGATTATTATCAAGGCGTTGTTGATATAAATACAGACCTTGAAGTGTTGAAATCAATTCGTGTAGGTGATAACTTAAAATCACAATCCGCCTTTGTAGGGGGGTTTGCAGGTCAAAACTGGCTGCTTGACGGTTCAACAAATCATCTGACACTTGACCGTCTTACAGTTCGTGGAAGGATGGACGTTTATGAGTTGGTCATCAATAAAATAAGAGCGACAAATGGTAGTTTGTGGGTGAGTGATTCGGCAAAAGTTGTTAGCGTCAGCGAGGATGATACTTATTACTATCTCAATTTTGACGATGACGATGGTAATAGCTCACAGCCTTTCTGGGAAAATGATATCATAAAGGCACAGCAATTTACGGGAAGAAATGTGAGGGTTGTTGAAGGTAGGATAAGTAGTATTACGACTAAATTAAAGTCTGACCAAGTAGCTCTAATTAAATCAACAACAACAGGGACACCACAAGCCGGTGATGAGTTCGTGAGGATGGGTAACTATACGGACACAGACAGGCAAGGAGCCGTTTATCTAACTTCAAGTGACAATAACGCTCCTTACCTTGATGTAATTGATGGTGTTAGTAGTGTAAATTATACGGGCTCTGATAAGGTAAAAGCACGTTTAGGAAAGTTGGATGGAATTACTGATACTGACTTTGGGGGCACTCTTTCAGGCTACGGATTATACTCTGAGAATGTATATCTTAAAGGTAAAATTGTTGTAACAGGTGGAAATGCTGAAACTCAATCAGGGGCACAATCCAAAGCAGATACAGCAGAAGGTAATGCAATTTCAGAAGCCGAATCTAAAGATAATACACTTATAGGTAATTATTCATTAGGCAGTCTTGACAGCCTTGCATATAAAAACACCGTAGAAAAAGCAGAACTTGGAACGACAGTAATTCAAGGAGGATATTTAAGAACTGACCTTATTGAAGCAGGAACAATAGTTGCTGAAAAACTGGCATTCACACCTACTGACAGTGATAATATCATAGGTACAATAAATACCAGTACAGAAGGTCTTGAAATTAATGCTGACATATCAGTTAATTCTTTTCCTACCGTTTCTGATGTAGGCTGTCGGTTGCTTGTTAGATTTGATAATTCCGGAATTGAAGCTACCGGAAATTCACCTTTACAAACAGAAAGAGAACCAGATTATTATGAAGGAGTTGCTGGAATGTCTGCTGATTTTCGGAATACAAATCAGTATTTCCGAATGCACTACCGATATGAATTAGGCTATTCAGGCAATTATCTGATATATAGCCTTTGGTTCAAGGCTGCAAAAAATAGTACAAACAGAGCCCTTGTTACTCAGAAACTTTCTGGAAGTAGTTTGTATAGAGGTTTGCTGATAACAAGTTCAAACCAAATCAGAATGGTTGGGCGTGACAGCTCAGACGGTTATCAATCTGTTGGGTCATCATCATCGGATTGGAATGAAAATGAGTGGACACACGTCATAGGCAGGCAGCACAGTGATAGAATTGAGCTTTGGATTAACGGAAATAAGATTGGTGAAACCAATATGGGTTCCACAGCCAGTTTTGACCGGGATATTGACGTAGGATTAAGATACAATGACGCTTATCCTTTCGATGGTTTTATTGATGAATTGAGAATTTATCAATATTCAAGAATGGAGAGTTCTGTTACAAGTGATCTGGCTAAATTTTACAAGTCTCTTTATTTATATCCTGCTGGCAACGCCGGTGGAAAAATAAGTGCTAATCAGGTAAGAACAGGCGAGCTACTTTCCCAAAACTGGGAAAATGGAAAAGGAACCCGGTTCGATTTAAATGCAGGGTTGCTGGAGATGAAGAATAATGCAGGTGACACCATTTTTAAGTTCGATTCCGGAGATCAAACTGCAAAGATAGCAGGGTTTGAGTTTGATGAAGACTCTTTATTTAGTGATACCGTATCTTTAGGTTCAGGAAGTTTAGCACTTCAAGATAGTGCAACACTTTATTTTTACAAAAACAATCAAATAAATTACATTGCCCCAGGTTCTGATATATTTTACGGTAATAATTCGCATGGTCTAAAGATGGTTTCAATGCCATCTTCATATACACCTACTTCACAAAATGAAAGAGCACAAATATCATTAATTGACACATCAATTGATCAATATGATGAACAAAGATTAATTTATTTAAATGGATTAATCATAACAGCCGGACAGAGATTTATTAATTTAACAAGTAATACAATACAAGCGAATCAAATAGCAGATTACAATGTTATTTATACAACTGATAGTCAATTATATTTACCCAGTTTATCAACAAATGATAAGTCTGATAGCGGCTATGTTGCGAAAGGGAAAGAAATAACAATAATAAATAAATCAGGAACTAACTTATTAATACAAAATGTTGAGAGTGGAAATTTTAGTATAAGTAATAATACTTCTACAAAAGTGATAGTTGGTGATGACAGAAAATTTTACAAAATAACTTAATCAAACACTTATGACACAACCGAAGAAAGCACAACCGAAAAAGGCAGAACAGGCCAAAAAAGCCCCCGCCGGGCCAACCAACCAGGAACTGTTCGACCTCAAATCAGCCATTGAACAATTGAAAAAAGGCGGATCCAACAGCTTCAAACTGGCCATGATGGACAACGAGGACCTTATTAATCCCGAAGTCCGGAAACTCAACGAGCTGCAGGAGCCATCCGAAAGTTTCAAAAAGTACCAAGAAGAATACCGCCAACTCTTACAAAAACACGCCGAAATTGATGAGAATACCGGCGCTCTGGCACTCTATTCTCAACCTTATGGCCAAGGCGTCCGGGTCAGCAACCCCGGTCCAAATTCGTTCTTTAATATCGTAAATGATGAAGAAGGCTGGAAAAAGGCAATCAAAGACCTGCAAGAAAGGCATAAGGACACCCTTACAGAGCGCGATAAGCAGATGAAGGAGTTTGAGGAGACCCTTCAAAAGCCAGCCAAAAAGATCAATTTCGTTAAAGTGGGCCGGGCTGCAATTCCGGGAAATGTAGAAGTTGGATACGAAGAGTTGAGGACGTTTCGGAAATGGATCATTAAGGAATGATGCGATCATTAATTGTCATATTAGCCTTAATCCTTTTCCGAGGCCAGTTATGAAGAGTTGAAAATCTTAATGCCGCTTATTAATGAGTAATAAACCAAAAAAGATGAAAATGGGAGTAGGAGAAATAATTTTAGCGTTAACTTTGCTTTTCGGTGGAGCCTATGCGGGTTCATCATATCAAAAGAATAAATGTGATGAACAGTTACAGGCGGTTTTGGAAAGTAGTAGCATGAAGCTTGACAGTGTAGGCAACGAGTTGGAAGCTGCGAACACGAAACTTGACAGTGCTAGTATTAACCTGAAAGTTGCTAATAATAAACTTGATAGTGTAGGTGCTAATTTAAGTAAAGCTAATACTAAACTTGATAGCTTGAAATCCTTACCCGTGAAAGTTGATACTTTGATTTTAGTCAATAAAGAGATACTTCTCAATACTGACACAATAAAATCAGAGTTGAGAGAACACGCCAAAAAGGTCAAAAATGACCATGCTGCTTTACGATAGTTTTACGCAAACATTCTTCGAGCCCTGCAAAGCGTTCAACGTCAAACAAAATGCAGCATAAAACCCGTTGTTTCGTAAACAACAGGTCAGCGGTTCGAACCCGCTCATCGGCTCATTTTTC
>CAYFUK010000056.1:0-6195 GCA_964346325.1 uncultured Candidatus Peribacteria bacterium
GGTGCTACAAAACAACCTTCTCAAAATCCTTCACGAACTAATGGTTAATTACCATTCTTTATAATTAAGTTTAACTTCGCCCAAATTCATAGTTCCGTTATTTTTTGCATACATTCTTACGATTACCAAAAAACTTTCACCTGCTGTAAAAGTTGGCGATCCGCTGAAATTCAAATTATTCTGTGCCCATGTTGTGCTCGCCAAATTAGTTGAAGTTCCGGTTAAAGTTACAGGATTTCCGCTTGTATCATATATATAAATGTCAGCTTTTGTTATAGTTGAATCGGAACTTGATGATCTGTAATTAAACTGCCATGGATTTGTTGATTTCCAACCGGTAAACGACTCGGGCAATCCAACCTGCAGCACAATATCATAATCCTGAAGAGAATTCTTTGTACTTGTCCATTCATAATAATTCTCGTTAATTGTATTGTCATTTTCCAAATAAAGCCGACCAATATTATTCGATCCGTCAGCGATATAACTTGCTCCCTCAAACTGAGAATTAAGTATAATCGACTGATTCACAGACCCTGTTGAAACACTTGCAATAGCCTGATCAATATCATCTATTGCGGTTTCCAAATCCCCTGCTGAATAATAATTACCATCAGTTGCCTCGACATCTATTTCAGATGCATCATGTTTTGAAGCCCCGCCATCCAAATGATTATTTACAGTTGTGCCTAAATCACCCACATCAACCCCGTCAACCGTTCCGGTTAAAGTCAAGTCACCTTCAATATTCACATCATCATTAAAATTAAAATAATCGTTAACCAAATCCCAAGAAAAAATCTTTCCCAGACTATTACCAAACTGCAATTCAATACTTGTTGTTGAGCCGTCGTCTTGATCCAGTATAAAAACATCTTCATTTGTTCCTCCCGGAATTGTTTGAATCGGAAAAACTCCTCCCGTACTCAGCAAGGCCAAATCCCCGTCATTCAAACCGATTTCAGCATTATCAACAGTATCGGCGTTTAATGCATAAGGCACTGAACCTATGGGAGCTCTGTCTATTAATGGATTTGCAGGTTCACGATCCAAAACTTCATATGCCGTATCCGGATCACCCGATTCTTTGATTTCAACCTGAATATATAAATGCTTGGTAGAATCTATCTGTGGCAAAGGTGTAACAGACCCCAGTTCAAATGTTACGAAGCCGTTACTGCTGGGTAAAGTTGATTGAACTTCCTGCCAACCCGAATAATTGGTAGCGGCGGTATTAATTGTTCCCGATGATATATCCCCGGTATTAACAGCGCTTTGACTCCAAAAACTGAATCTGAAAGAGTGATTCGAAGTTAAAGGATTCGAACCCGTCGAATCAAGCAGTCTTGCCTCATAAATCATCCGCTGAGGTGTTGTTGTTGCAGCAAAAGATGTTGCTGCATTTAGAAAAACAACTAATATCAAACCCATTATTGTAATTGTTTGTTTTTTCTCCATAAAGAATAAAATGCTGTTAAAGCAATTATTATATAAATATAAAGCAAATCAAAATTATTGGTTGTTTTTCTCACCTCATGTAAACTATTTTTTACATAAGTAAATCCTTCATAGTTGGTCTGTATTATTTTTTGACCATCAATTTTTAATCCATAAACAAAAACGAAATATCTATCCGCCTCCAATTCATCGGGGACATCAATTATAAAATCTCCTTCATTATCAGAAACAAACTTCCTTGTTATAACCGAATCATCGTTAAACCATAAACTTACTATTTCATAATTACCACCCGTCCTTCCTTCTATCACATAATCGGAAACATTAAGCTTTAATTTTTCAATCTTGTAATCCTCAATCTGATAAAAATCATAATCATCATAATCTATATCCGATTTATAATATAAAATCGGCTCTTTCTCGGTGAAAATAAAGATTTTTTTATCTTTATCGGTTATTTCACCGATTTCTTTAATTTCTTCAGGAGAAGGTCGCAAAAAATCAAACGTTTTTTGCCTTTCGGTTTCTTTTACTTCCTCCGGTTCAGTGATTTCTTCAGGTTCCGGTTTATTCAGATCCCTTTCATCCTCGGTTGAAACCGATTCGATTTTTGGTATATCCATATATACAATCGGCTGTCCTCCTCCGCCTCCGCCATCATCATCGCCGTCCGGCGGGGTGGGTGGCGTTACCGATGTATCCAAATCACTGTTGGCATCGATTAAAGTAAATGAAGATGATTCACCGTATCTTTCCGTCCATGTAACCGAACTCAGATCCAAATCAAAAGAAGAACTCTCCATATAACCTTCGTTATGTCCAAAACTTAAGTTTTCATCATTTGTTTGAAATGAAGTGCTCGATGATGCGATAACAATGCTTTTATTCAAAAGAATTGTTATAACAAACATAACTGTTATCAGTTTTTGCTTTGTATACAATTTTATTTTTTATTTTTATATCAAATTATTATACCACAAAAATACAAAAACATCAACTAAGACGCTCAAATGTTTCTAAACATCCCATTTTTTTAAATGAGATAAAGCCTCTTCCAATGAAGGCAAGCCCAAACGTCCGCCAATATGTTTACACTTAAGGGCTGAACACACACTGGCAAATTTTAAATTTTTATAAAAATCCCATTCCTGCAAAATTCCATATAAAAATGCTCCGTGAAAAACATCTCCGGCACCGGTCGTGTCGATAATTTCACCAACATCATAAGCCGGAACTTCGGTTATATCTTCGTCGCCTTTTTGCATACCGCATGCACCTTTTTTCCCTAACGTGATTATTGCCAGTTCAGCTCCTTTATCAATAAAATCTTTTAAAGCTTTTTTGTTGTCATTGTCATATTCTTTTTCTACAAAAGTATCCGAAATAATCAAATAATCCGCGTAACTGATGAATTCTTTGGCTTTTGGGATATGAGGCTCCGAATCTACACATATTTTCACACCCTGTTCTTTTGCATATTTAAGCAATTTAAGATTCGCTCCCGCAAAATGGGCATCGGAATGTATTATCCGGGAATTTTTTACCAGTTCATAATGATGATCATCTACTTCAAAATTCTCCATTTCACCCCAGTCTGAAACAATTGTTCGACTCCCCTTTTCAATTATTATTGAAGATAACGCGGGATCTTTATCCTTTTGCACCACAATTCCGGAAGTATCAACACCTTCTTCTTTTAATGTATCAATCGAGAACTGCCCGAAGGGCGGCCTTCCGACCACACCTATGATTGCCGTACCTGCGCCCAATCTCGCTAAACAGGCTATGGAATTGGCGGTTTGTCCGCCGCCCTGAATGGATGATTTTTTTGCAAGAACTTTTTCGTCTTTTTCAGGGAATCTCTCAACTACCGTAAGGTGATCCACCGTGCTTCCGCCTATACCGAGAACATCAAATTTCTTCATGTTTTCAATTCTATATGATATATTCATTTTTGTAAAAATTTTAGCCTCTCTTAAAAATGAATAATGATATTATTTTTGTTCTGCAGACTCTTGCCGGGCTAAGCTTTATTCTGATTGCATTCAGAATAGGTTTTCACTGGCTTTTGGCTTTAATTGCCGTACAGGCCGTTTTAATGAATATTTTTGTTTTAAAAACAATGGACCTTTTTACTCTGGAGGGTGTAACCGGAGGAAATGTTCTTTACGCGTCGATATTTTTGGGAACAGATATAATATGTGAGCATCTGGGAGCCAAAAAAGCACGACAGGCCGTTTGGCTGGGATTTTTTGCATCACTTTTCTTTATAGTAATGAGTCAATTTATAATTCTTTATGTACCAAGTGCTTTTCCGGAAAGCCTTGCTATGCATGAAACACTAAAGAGTATATTTGAATTGGCGCCAAGAATAATGTTTGCTTCTATTCTGGCTTACCTTGTATCGCAAAATCTTGATATTTTGATATTCAACCGGATTAAAAAACTTACAAACAAAAAACATCTTTGGTTAAGGAACAATGTATCAACAATGATTTCTCAATTATTCGACACGGTTATTTTTACTTTTGCAGGTTTATACGGAACAATTGCAACCGCAGAAAATGTTTGGGCAATAATATTATTTACTTACATTATTAAAATAACAGTGGCCGCACTTGATACTCCGTTTATATATCTGTCAAAGCTAAAAGCGTTCAAACCCAAAAAAGTTGATATGAAATAAATTATTTCATTCTTTTCTTAAGAACTCTTAGTCCGTGAGCTGAAATCTTCATTTTTTCCCATTTTCCGGTTTGCGGATTGAAAATTTTCTTTTTTAAGATATTAGGAAGAAATCTTCGCTTTGTTTTGCGATTTGAGTGACTTACATTTCTGCCTGCTGTCGGCCGTTTTCCGGTGATTTTACAAACTTTAGACATCTTCTTGTTTATTACGTGCCTTTGTATTTTACTCAAACTTAAAAAAAATGCAAGCAAACTATTGAAAATAAAGGCAAAGTATGCTATTGTTATATGAAATTAACAAAAATAAAAAAATGTCAGACAAAGATTTGGAAAAAGGAAAAAAGGGAGGCGAATCTCAGGAAACAAAAGAAGAAGGATTCGATGCTGAAGTTATTGAAACAAGAGAAAATGTTAGAAATAAAAGCAATATGGTTCATAAAGCACCTGAACTCAGGTTGCCCGATAATCCAAATGAATTGGACAGATTAAAAGTAAGTATTGTTGAGGCTGTTGAGAATGGTGATATTGACACGGCTGTCAAACTACAGACTGAAAAAAATAATCTTGAGATTAAAATGGCAAAAAATTTGCGCAAAGCCCATGATTCTGCCAGACAAAGATATGTTGAAGGTCAAAAAGCGCTTTCAGCCGATGAAAGAGACAGAAACTGGGAAACAAGAAAAAAAGCCATAGGTGAAGTAGCTGAAGGTGTTGGAAAAGGAGTATGGAAATTAACCAAATTTTTTGGCAGAAGTGGTTTATTTTTGGGGCAAAAAGGAATAGATCTTGCAAGATACATATTAAAAAATACTTTTGGACTGGCAAGAGATATAGTAACTGAAATACACAATGGAATTGTTGATATGGCAAAGCATCGACGTGAAAACTTACCATCTAAAAACGATATTTAATTATGAATAAAAAAGAATTTTTACAATCCGAAGTAAAACATATAATTGAATTATTAAACTGTTTTAAAGACGAAGATAAGAAAAAATATACAGCGGTTTTGGACGATATGAATGAGAATGACCTTGAAAACCTTTTAAAAATACTATATAAACTTGAGCAGGACTATTTTGAGTTGTTAAAAAAAGACACTCAAATTATGAATAAAATATCAGATAAACTTAATCCTACTCATGAGTAACAGAAGTTCTTCAAAACAACACGGTCTAAGTTCTGCTAATGAACAAAGGCCAAAAAGCAAACTTCGTAAACGCAGAAATAAAGCTAAAGCACGCGAGCGAAGACTCGAAAGAGAAAAAGCCAAAAAATAACCTTTATAAATTAATAAAGGGGCGTTAAGATTAAAAAGCCATAATTTAAAGCTACTCACATGGCTTTTTTAAAACGAAAAAAAGGAAGAAGACGTGTTAAAGCTTCTAAAAACAGCAAAATTCAGGAGATTAAATCTCCTTACGCACACAGAAAAATCAGGTCTTCAAAAAAAATGCCTAAAAAAGCCCCGAAAAAGCGTTATTCAGGGGAAGTTAAAGTAAGATACAAAAATAGTTTTCCTTTAAAAAAATGGCTGATAATAATCGGGAGTATTTTTGGTGTGATTTTGGTTCTTTATTTAACGGTTTTTACAAATCTGTTTGAAATAAAAAAATGGAAGGTATTCGGGGATGATATTATACAGGAAAATTCAAGATTTGAAGAATATTTGGCCGTTAATAAAGGTAAGAATCTTGTATTTACAGATACCGGAAAAATTCATAAAATTATTAAAGATCAATATCCTGAAATCGAAAATTTGAAAATAAAAAAATCTTATCCTTCAACTCTGATTCTTGAATATGAAAATTTTCCCGAAAAAGCAAATTTGATAAATATTTTTGAAGAAGGCAGTCAAAAAAAATTCATAATTAACGAAATCGGATACCTTGTTAAAGAGGATTATGAAAATCCCAATCTGCCATTTATCAAAATAAAAACCCAGGATCCTTTAAAAATCAATCAATATGCAATTAAAAGAGACAAACTGGAATATATACTTGATGCAATTTATGATTTCGAGGAAATATTCGGAATGAAGGTTCTTCAT
>CAYFUK010000057.1:0-5547 GCA_964346325.1 uncultured Candidatus Peribacteria bacterium
CACTTTATTCAACTCATCCGTAATTTTATTTAAACCGACAAATAAAACTTTTCTTTTGCCAAAACCTATTTTTAAAAATGCCCGCTGCACTTTGTTAATAATATACCTTCCCAAAGAAACATATATTATTGTTAATAAAAAGCTGTAAATAAGTACAAGCCTTGAAAAAGGGAATTCACGAATGACAAAATAATAGGCAATGATTACAAGAATCCAGATTGTTGCAAGCCAAACAACCTTTCCTATTTCGCGGCTTAATTTATGGGAAGTCTTTAAAGAATACATCCCATTGAACGCAAAAAGAGCAAGCAATACAACGCCAACCCCTCCACTAAACTGAATAAACTCATTTAGCGGCGGAAAAATTGAAAGGTCAAGAGACAATTGAATTCCGGGAATTAAATCGGTGACTGTTCTTAACTGATACGCTGAAACAAACGCAAGAACAATCATCGCTATATCAATCGGAATTCGAAGTATACCAAATGCAATTTCAGTTTTTTTCATTCCGGAATGGGAATTAATTTTAGCTGCTGATTAAAGGCTTTTTAATAAGCCGAATTTTGTTACCTTTTAGGGTGTGGTCATCTATCTTGGCCGGCATTTTACAATGCGGCTCTTCGCAGTGGGCAAAACACGGAGCTAAAGGAATATAGCTTTTTTCGGTTTGCCAACCACCTTGCACCGGATAGGGTTTACCGAGCTCACCTCGATTACCCGGGGGGCTTCCCGTTTAACGGGACTTTTCACCTTTCCTTTTTGTCAAAAGACATAAAGTAGTATTGTCTCTGTGGCACTTTCCCTTGCTCTAAATTAATGTTAGAGCCGGCTGGTGTTACCAGCTATCCTTTCCTTTGGTGTTCGGACTTTCCTCCCAAATCATTTAGTGAATCGGGCGACCACAAAAAGCCCTTAATCAGCTTATTTATTATACTGATCAAACAAATTTTAGCAAGTAAAAATTTGACAAACCACTAAAAACTACGAAGAATCATTTAAGTTATTCTTTTCGGCTGTTTTTTCTGTTGGTTTCTTTTAATTTATTATATTCGTGTTGAAAGAATTTTACTGCATTAAGGCATTCTCTGGCTTTTTCATTTTCCGGTTCAATATCCAGAATTTTTTTAAATAAAGATGCCGATCTGTTGAATTTTTTACTGTTTAAATAACAAACACCCAAATCGCTGAGTATTAAAGGGTCATTGGGACTTAAAGCGAGTGATCTTTCCAATAATACAACCCCTCTTTGCCTTTGCCCGTCATGATACAAACTCCATCCGAGGCATCTTAAAATTTCAGGGTGATTAGGCTCAAAACTATCAGCCAATTCCAGGTATTTAATTGATTTCCTAAAATCTCCTATAGCTGAATATAAAAATCCGATCAAATAATTGGCATTAGCACTGCGTGAATTAGTATTAAGCGCCATTTTCAATGCTTTTTCCGCTTTATCATATTGCCTCAAGCTCAAATAATTATCTCCGATCTCCTCGTATGCTTCAGTGCAATTAAGGTCATAATGGAGAATACTTTCACAAAGTTTTACGGCTTCTTCATGTCTGCCTTCCATTTTGAGTTTCTCAGCTTCTCTAAAAATAAGCTTCGTTTCGTCAGTCATTATTTTTGTTTTTAATTTTCTGTTTCAGATCATTATACCTTTTTTTCTATTTTAGATCAAGGCTCCTTAAAATCTTTGTTAAATCTGCAGATAAATCTTTCCTTTTTAAAGCGTAATGTATTGTTGCCCCGATAAATCCAAGCTGTTGACCGGTATCAAATCTTTTACCTTCAAGTTCATAGCCGTAGATTTGCTGTGTTTTAATTAGCTCGAGAAATCCGTCAATCAGCCTAATTTCACCGTCTTTTGACGGTTTTGCTTTTTCCATGGCCTCAAAGATTTCAGGTGTGCAGATATATTTTCCAATGATTGCAAGATCAGATGGTGCTTTTTTCGGATCGGGTTTTTCAACCATTCCTTCCAGATGATGTGTTCTTCCGTCAAATCCGCATGATTTTACTATCCCGTATTTATTCGTTTCGTTCTTAGGGATTTTTTCAAGTCCGATAACACTGGAGTTTGTTTTTTCATATACGTTTATAAGTTGTTTTATTGCCGGAATTTCATGATCGACAATATCGTCTCCAAACAAGACGGCAAAAGGCTCGTCGCCGATTAGTTCTTTGGCCTGCATTATTGCGTGTCCGTCTCCAAGAGGCATTGGCTGCCTGACATAAACGAATTTTGCCAGATCAGACACTTCCCAAACTTTTTTTAAAAGATTTTTTTTACCTTTTTTCTCAAGAGTATGTTCGAGTTCAAAAGAATGATCAAAATGATCTTCAATTGCGCGCTTACCGCGCCCGGTAACAATTATTATTTCCTCAATTCCGGCTTCAACCGCTTCTTCAACCAGATACTGAATAACGGGCTTATCAACAATGGGAAGCATTTCTTTCGGCTGTGCTTTTGTAGCCGGCAAAAAACGTGTCCCATAGCCGGCAGCAGGGAAAACGGCTTTTCTTATTTTTTTAGACATAATAATTATTTAGGAGTCTTAATCTTAATAACTTTGCTTCTTTCTTTCTCAATTTTAGGAATTTCTATCTTTAAAACGCCGTCTTTAAAACTTGCGCTTATTTTATTGCTGTCAACCGAAGCAGGTAAAACAATGGATCTTGAAAAGTCTCCCCAAAAACATTCCTGAGTAAAATAATTCTCTTCTTCAACCGTTTCTTCAAATTGCCTGTGTCCTTTGATGGTAAGAACATCATCATTAACTTCCACCGACATATCGTTGAGTTTTACGCCTGCAACAGGAGCAAGAATAACTATATTTTTATCTGTCTGAAACACATCCAGTGCCAGCTGACCCTCTGTTGAATCATCATCATACTGGGTTTGAGAAACAACCTGCGGATTATTTTTTTTAGGCATAATGTTTGGATTTTTTATTAACTTTTTTAGAAAAAGTGGTTTTTTTAGGAACTTTTACGTCATTAAAGTATTCGGCAAATTCCTCTGCAGTTAGTGACTCTTTTTTAATTAAATCATTTGCAATTTTATCCAGTAATTTATCATGCTTCGAAATAATATCTTTTGCTCTTTCGTAAGCTTTTTGAACCTTTTTTCTGATTTCAGCATCAATTTTCGAGGCTATTTCTTCGGAATAATTTCTAACATGGCCAAAATCTCTTCCAAGGAATACTTCCTGATTTTTCTCACCGAAAATAACAGGTCCCAGTGAGCTCATACCATATTGCGTCACCATCTTTCTCGCTATTTGGGTTGCTCTTTCAAGGTCGTTTGAAGCTCCCGTTGTCATCTCACCAAATATGGTTTCTTCAGCCACATATCCGCCAAGTAAACTAACCAT
Organism: uncultured Candidatus Peribacteria bacterium; assembly: GCA_964346325.1. Lineage (GTDB taxonomy): Bacteria > Patescibacteriota > Gracilibacteria > UBA1369 > PNNO01 > JAUVDZ01. The sequence goes on from CAYFUK010000057.1 coordinate 3,375, forward strand.
TTCATCTTCAAATTTACTTTTAGGGTATAAATGTTTGTCCTCTTCAGGCAGGAACCAGGTAACGCCGAGCGCCATGCCCCTCGAGACAATTGAAACTTTATGTACTGGATCACAATTGGGTAAAAGATGCCCGATTAATGCATGCCCCGTCTCATGATAAGCGGTGATTTCTTTCTCTTTTTTAGATAAAACACGTGATTTTCTTTCAGGCCCCATCATAACTTTTTCAATAGATTCCTGAAGTTCTTTCATTCCGATTGTTTTCTTATTTCGCTTTGCTGCGAGAATTGCGCCTTCATTCATCAAATTTTCCAGATCTGCTCCGCTGAAACCGGAAGTCTGCCTTGCCAAACGTTCGTAATCAACTGTTTTGGCAACCGGTTTGCCACGTGCATGTACTTTTAATATTGCTTCTCTGTTTTTAATATCCGGCATATCAACAACAATACGCCTGTCAAAACGTCCCGGTCTTAATAAGGCGGGGTCTAATACATCGGGACGGTTGGTTGCAGCCATTACAATTACATTTGTATCTTTTTCAAATCCATCCATTTCGGTTAATATTTGATTCAGAGTCTGCTCCCTTTCGTCGTGTCCGCCGCCAAGGCCTGCGCCCCTTTGTCTTCCAACCGCATCAATTTCATCAATAAATACTATTGCGGGTGCGTTACGTTTTGCTTTTTTAAATAAATCTCTAACACGGCTCGCACCGACTCCGACAAACATTTCAACAAATTCCGAACCGCTTATATTAAAGAATGGAACATTAGCCTCACCCGCAACTGCCCGGGCAAGAAGTGTTTTTCCCGTTCCCGGGCCTCCCACTAAAATAACACCTTTAGGAATTTTAGCTCCCATTTGTGTGTATTTAGCCGGTTTTTTAAGGAAATCAACAATTTCCACAAGTTCTTCTTTTGCTTCTTCGGCTCCGGCTACATCTTTAAAAGTTGTTTTATTCTTTTCTTTATCATGAAGTCTGGCTTTGCTTTTACCAAAAGACATAGCTTGATTATTGCTGCTTTGAGCGGACCTCATCATAAATACAAAAAATCCTATTATTAATAAGAACGGAACAATACTTATTAATATATTTGTCCATAATTCCTCTCCTTTTGTTGAAATTACTTCGGTGTCAATTGAGCTTGTTACTTCCTTGGGAACATCTTCAAGAATTTCTTTTAATGTCTGGCCGCTTTCTTTATATAAATATTCTTTTGTGCCGTCCGTAAGCTCAATATCCAGGCGTTCGTTCGTTACATCAATTGATATTACATCTTTATTTCTTACCTGCTCGATAAAGGTGTTCATGCTGATTTTTTCAGTAGAACTCTGATCGGGATTAAACAGCAGATATACCGCGGTAATTATTAAAGCTATTACCAGCAGGTAAAATAAGCTGTTTTTTGGTCTTTTTTCCGGAAATTTAATTTTTTTATCCATAGCTCTTACAGTTTATCTTTTTTTAAATGTATTTCAAGGTATTGATTATCTTTCTTCTTGTTAGATTCTGAAATCTTGTAATTATCATCAATTGTTATATCGCTTACAGCTATAATTTTGTTGTTTTTATCGGTAATTATCGGGATTTGGGATCGTTCGTGTCCGGGAATTTTTCGGTCAACAAAATAATCCTGCAATTTTTTTGTTCCTTTTAATCCAAATGGTCTGAATCTGTCACCATTTAATTTTTCTCGTATATATAAAGGGAGGTCAAGTTTTGAATAGTCAAAATAAATGCCTTTCTGCGGTGGGTTCTTATTGATTTTACAAATAATTTCACCGAATTCATATTTAGTTTTACCCGGTATGTTAAGTTTTTTACCGGATATTTTATTTTTTTGATTTTTTGATTTTATCTGGATGGAATCCGAATTTGTAATTAAAAAATAATCTTTGCCGAATTCGGTTTTTTTACCTGTTTTTTTATTATTAATTAGCTTAAGGCTCCGGTTTATTAAATTTGAATTTAAATTTAAGGTTGAATCATATAAATTCTCATAAAGTTTAATAATAATTTGTTTTATAAAAGCATCATTTAAATTATTCAATTCAGAAAATTTTATTTCAGTTTGTGCGTATTTTTTTGCCTGTAAATCAATAATTTCATGAATATCGTTGATATTCTGAATATTCAGATCGGATAACCAAAAAAGTGAGTAATTAGATGAAGAGA
>CAYFUK010000058.1:0-5382 GCA_964346325.1 uncultured Candidatus Peribacteria bacterium
ACCATTACTCATCCAATTTTTCCATTAAAGCTTTATAGCCCATTTTCAGTCTTTCGTATCTAAGTTTTTCGCTGATCCTTTCAACTATACCCAGAGTATCCAAATGGTTTTCAAACATATGTTCAAAATAGAGCCAGGCTGTTTCAAGGGTTGCACGGTTTAAGTTTTCTTCATTCTCTATGCCCATTGCTTCAATTAGTTCTTTTTCCGTAACAAAATATGGGTTTTTTGTTTTTTGTGAAATATCGGGTGAAGGTTCCGCAATTTTTACGTGAGGCATTGATCCTTCAAAATTTTCAAAAGGATTCGGAGGATCTGTATACTCGGATGAGTGGCTTTTGGAAATTATTATTTCCTCAACCTTTGAAGTGTCTACCGACTCGGTGTTAATGGGATATTCGACTTCAATTACCCCATTTAATATTCTGCCTTTTTGTCTTAAAAATCTATTGTTGCCGCCTACAATTGTTACAAAAGGCATACCGCTTGAATCATCAATAAATGTAACTTTAAAAACATAAGTCGAATTTCTTGTTTTTACTTTAATATAGTCGTTTATTTCGAGCTTATAAACATCCAGTTCATTTAAGGGTTTGTCGTAAATTTTTTCATTTATTTCAGGTGCATCTGTTCGTTTTACGATTATTTCTCTAATGCTGCTTGTTTGATTAAAGTTTTCGGATTTTCCATATATAAGGGGCACATTTTTTTCAATGGATTCGTTTCTTATTTGTCCCGATGTGTTTTGAAGTATGGGACGGCCGTAAATACACCGGATGAACCTTTTATCGTCTTCGGCCATAATTGTTTGAAATACATATCGGGTACCCCTTTTTGTTTTAAGATGCAAAAAATCACCCGGTTGTAAGTCTTCCGCTCTTACCGAATCCAGCTTTACTTCATATGCAAATGATGCACATTCAATTGTTCCCGATTGTTCCATAAAATCAATTAAGGAGCCTATTTTACCTCAATTGTTTTAATCATGTCCATATTTTTAGGCGGAGTTTTTTAAAATCTCTCTACCGTTTGTTGAAGCAATTTCAACAAGTTTATCAAAATTATAAAATCTGCATCCTTCCATAAGCATACGCATTTCCACCCACAAATCTCCGTCAATGAAAGGGTGGTAAAAGTCATAAACATTGTCAACGCCAAGCCCCACGGTAATTCCGGCTTCAAGCATTTCGGGTACATTTGCAATTGAATTGTGAACAGGCGCTTTATATTCATCAAGTTGTTTCATGCCCAATGCGGCACCGGGGCAGACAACCAGGCTTATTCCGTTATCCTTCATTCTTTTATAAATCTCTTTACGATATGATTTTTCCCGGGCGGAAACCGAAATCGCATGAACCGCCGTTACTTTACCCTGATATCCATGTTTTTCAACATAATCTAAAAGCTTTTCAGTGTCTCTTTCATTTGGATTATTTTCCTGATCAATATGCACATGTATTTTTTTATCCAGATTTTTGGCAATACCGAACAGATGATCAAAGTTTTCATCATCATTCGGACGGTCACGTGAAGGCAATCCACCCGCAAAATCAGCTTTTGACGTTATTTCTTCGTATAAATCACGCGCATTTTTGTCAACCAAACCTCCCAAAGGCTGAGTCATTGTTAAAAAATCGATTTTATCTTTATATTCCTCTTTGACTTTATTTGCCGCATCTATATTTTTATGACTCACCGCATCATAGGCATCAATAAAAGAAGCACAAATTTTGACACCTTGGTTAATCATTATATCCAAACCCGTACGTATTCTTTCTTCAACTTCCCGCTGACTTGAATTTTTCTTTATATCATCACTCATAAGCCACTTTTGTTCCATGTCCGCCATGCTTTTTTCGAGTTCTTCTTTTGTAATATAAAAAGCTTTATCAAAATGTGCATGACAACTGACAAAACCACCATTAGCTTTAACCGCTTCCAGAAACTGTGATTTTAAATCCCATTTATGCATAATTTGAATTTGTGGTGGGTCATACAGGAATCGAACCTGTGACCTTCTCCTTAAAAGGGAGCCGCTCTACCAACTGAGCTAATGACCCAAAAAAGTTTGCCCCACCATTCTACGAATAGTTGTCCGGCAGTGCAAGTTAATTTTCAGTATCCTGTTTAAAAAGACTGACAAGTAAAAATCCGAAAGCCGGAAGCATAAACCAGATACTGTAATGGTCAATCAGTATTCTGGCCAGATTCGACTGGCTGTGGATATCCTGGAATGCCGCGCTTGTAGTTGCGGGATCTCCTATTATAAAAGAAGAACCGGAAACGAATATAAGCGCCACGCTCACGATAAGGCACGCGTTCAAAAAACCGAATAGCATATTAATGCCTATTTTAAAACCGGGAGGCCCGTCCGCCCTGACATCAACATCATATTTACCTTTAACCGATAAAAGAACGATTATAACAAAAAGCATTATTATTTTTACCAGAGCGGCTGCATCCTCGGCACTCTGCACATAAAAAAGTGACATCAGCTTCATAAAATTATCCGATAAAGCCAGAGTCTTACCGAATAAATTCCCAACAGCATCGGCAAACAATGCCGCCACATATGTTGCAATTATAACTTTAAGATTATTGTTTCTTCCAATAATCAAACTGTAAGCCATTACAAGCCCAAAAAATACTATTATTAATAAATCCCAGGACAGATTTACATTCATGCTTTTAATTTAGATCAATGCTTATCGTATAACATCATGTAAATTTTGGCAAGATCCGAATTTTATACCTCTACCCGAAAAACCCTTTTTTGCCTTCTTTCATATCAAGATTAGCCTCTTCCGCCAGCTGTTCGTATAACTGTTTTTCTTTTTTTGATAACTTTGTGGGAACATCAAGAATCACCTTTATATAATGGTCGCCTTTTGAAGCGGTATTAAGTTTCGGCATTCCGTAATCTTTTAATTTAAAAACTTTTCCGCTGTGTGTTCCCGGCGGAATTTTAAGTTTAACTTTTTCATAAACAGTGGGTACTTCTATTTCATCTCCGAGCACGCCCCGAATAAGATGAATTTTTTGTTCATCGTGAATATCATCGCCGCTTCTCACAAATTTATTGTGCGGTTCCACATTGATATGAAGGTAAAGATCACCGTAATCTCCGCCTTTAATACCCGCCTCGCCTTTGCCTCGCATTCTTAAAGTTGAATCATCGCTTATTCCCGGCGGAATTTTTACTTTTACTCTTTCTCTTTTGCGTTTTCTTGTTGTTCCATGGCAAACCGTACATTTTTTTTCGGGAATTCTTCCTTCTCCTCTGCATGAATCGCATGTTCTTGAAGTTGCTATCTGGCCCAGCAATGTCTGCCTTATTTCTTTTATTTCACCCGTACCGTTGCAGGTTATACAGGTTACTATTTTGCTGCCCGGCTCAGCACCCGTTGCATTGCAGTGATCGCATCTCTCGGCTTTGGTTACCTCAAGTTCGCGTTCGGCTCCCGTAACGCTTTCTTCAAATTTTATTTTGATATGAGCTTCGATATCTTCACCCCGTATCGGGCCGGCATTTTTTGATCTTGTTCTTGCTCCTGCGCCGCCGCTGAAAAAAGTTTCAAAAATATCCGCAAACCCGCCGCCCATATTTGAAAAATCAAATCCCTGTGCATTAAAACCATCAAATCCCTGTGCTCCTCCCCCGTATCCTCCCGCTCCGGGCTGAGACTGCCCGAATTGATCATAATATGATCTTTTTTGTTTGTCCGAGAGTGTTTCGTAGGCTTCGCTTACTTCTTTGAATTTGGTTTCGGCTTCTTTGTCTCCTTTGTTTTTGTCGGGATGGTATTTTTGCGCCATTTTGCGATAGGCTTTTTTGATATCCTCTTCAGACGCGCCTTTTTCGATTCCCAGTATTTTGTAATAATCTTTAGCCATATATATAATAAGGTATGGATTTTGCCTGGGTATTTTAATTATATATTGAAATAAAATCAAACTTTCGATAATCTTCATCCCGTCAGCGGTCAAAGCCCGGCCCCATCGTCTAGCGGTTAGGACATCGCCCTCTCACGGCGGAAACAGGGGTTCGATTCCCCTTGGGGCTACCAGGAGTAGAGTGAGGCTTTGCCGAACGTAGTTCTATTTATGTTCTTACAGTCAAAAACCAAACAATAAAGCTGTCAATTCAATTTTAGAAACAAAACAGTATTCAGTTAGTTTTTTAAAGTGAGTTAACAAGAGGAATTTAAATACACGAAAACCTTGAATTAAAGAGCAAAAACCGCAGGCGTGCGAGATCGGAAAGATTATTGTTTGATTTCTGAAAGTCGCTTAAAATAGAGAATAAACCGTTTTATAACATTGACGAAGTAACTTCATTTGTATAATATTCATCTGATAAAAGCGAAAAAATAGAACTATGCCGAGCTCTCGCAAGAGTGCCTAGTATTATTGCGTGTTATATATTATAAATTGCTCATTGAAAATCGGGCGGAAACAAATTAAAAACAACAATCCGTTGCTAAGAAACGATTTTACGATTTTCTCGGCAACATTAATATATACGTTTTAAAAATTTATCAATTATTCTTAACTTTAGAAAGCCATGGATCTTTCTTTGCGAAAACTTCGCAAAAACATCGCAGCTTTTACGGTGATGGCTCTTCTCGCTAGCTTTATGATAGTGGGAACAGCTAACGCTCAAGTTGCTACCGATGTTTATGACGACGTCGACGGTACCGAATGGTACGCTGCCGACGTTCAATGGGGACTCGATAACGGGATCCTCGACGACTCACAAGCTTACTTCCGTGCGGGAGACAACGCTACGAGAGCAGAATTCTTTAAGATGACTGCTGCCGGAGCCGGTATCCCCGAAGCTGCTTGTGATGAAACCCTATTCCCTGACCTAAGTGCAGATCACTGGGGATGCGGATGGGTAACTGCAATGGCTGAAGCCGGAATCGTTTCCGGTGACGGAGCTAATGCGGAAAATCCGGGATATGTTCGTCCTAACGACAACGTTAAACGTGCTGAATCAGCCAAAGTTGTCGTTGAAGCTTACGGACTAACCGGTGCTTCAATGGGCGCTGATGTATTCGGCGATGTACCATCTGACGCTTGGTTCAATGAATATGCAGGTACTGCATATGATAATTGTGTATTCCAGGGTGTTGGAGACACAGCTAACTTCGAAGGCGCACGAAACATCGTTCGTGCTGAAGCTATCGCTGTTGTAAACAGAGGTGCTAACCCAACCGACACTTGTCATGATGAAGTGGTTGCTACCGGAGCATTAACTGTTTCAGTTGACGGTTCAACACCGGACAGCTCACTTATTCCAATGAACGCTAGCGGTGTAAGCTACGTTGTATGGGGATTGGAAGCTTCAAACGATGAAGATATCTTAGTTGAAGGGCTTAC
>CAYFUK010000059.1:0-5221 GCA_964346325.1 uncultured Candidatus Peribacteria bacterium
TCAAATTGTTCGCTGCCATACAACACCCCTTTAATAATTCTTGATGATATATGCACAACATTTTCAACAATTAATGAAGCTGCAATCACTTTAAAAAAAGCGGGATATAAGCTAATCTATGCAATGGCGCTTGCGCATGCAGAACTTAAATCACACAAATGAAAATAGGAGTTGACGCATCAAGGTATAACGTTCGCAACGGAACAGGGGTTGAATTATATTCGGTCAAAATAATTCACGGTTTGATTGAACATTTTAAAAAAGATTCGGAGCATGAGTTGATTTTATATACACCGCGCAAATTAATGCTTTTTAAAGCCCGCAATATAAAACATCGAACAATCCCTTTTAAAAGATTATGGACAAAAGTAAGACTTTCGTGGGAAATGTTATGGAAAAAGCCTGATGTATTGTTTGTACCTTCTCATGTTTTGCCTTATTTCGCACCTAAACGCTCGGTTATAACCGTGCACGATGTTGCTTTTATGCATATGCGTAAAGCTTATTCCCGGTTTCAGTTCCGGTATCTTAAGCGCGAAACAAAAAAATCGGTTAAAAAAGCATCAACAATAATAGTGCCGAGCAAAGCAACAAAACGTGATTTAAAACACTTTTTTAAATGTGCCGATGAAAAAATAAAAGTTATTTACCACGGACACGACTTTAAAACGATAAATTATCCGGCAGAGTTTGAGAAAGATTTTTTTAAAAGACTGGGAATAAAAAAGCGTGATCATATATTTTTATTCATAGGCAGACTTGAGTACAAAAAAAACATCTACAGATTAATGAAAGCATTCGATGAATTTAACGAGAACTTTCCCGGCTACAAACTAATCCTTGCCGGTTCCAGAGGGCACGGTTTTAACAAAATCCTTAAAAAAACATTAAAAACCGAACTTTTTAAAAACGTATTAATGCCGGGCTATATAACCGATAAAGAAAAACATGTTTTATTAAAATATTGTGATGCATTTGTTTTTCCTTCTCTTTATGAAGGTTTTGGATTTCCGGTTTTAGAGGCTTATTCTTATGGCAAACCGGTTTTAACTTCGCATGCCGCATCGCTGCCTGAAATTGCGGGAGACGGCGCTGTATTCGTTGATCCGCATATTATTGATTCTATAAAAAAAGGTCTTGTTAAAATAGCCACAAATCCGGATTTAAAAAAACAAAAATATGACAAGCAGCAGGCTCAGTTATCAAAATTCACATGGAGAAATGCCATTGATGAAACAATTAAAATACTGCTTAAAGATTAGATTTTTTCTTTTTTTCTTTCTTTTAAATACATTTTTTTGATTTCCCGCTGTTTTATCTCGGATAAGCGGCTTTTAATTTTTTCAAACCTTTTTTTTACCAAATCACTGTTATCGTTTTGTATCTTAATAAATGCTGTATAAAAAGGATTGGTCTCGGTTTGTAATTCTTTTCTGTGAATAAGTGCCCACATTTGTTCAAGAAACTGCCTGTTATATAATAAAGCTCTTCTCACTCTTGCCTGTGGTTGTTTAAGAATTTCCAATGCAATAATCTTAAGCAAATTTGAATGACCTTCAAAATTTCTTTGAGCAAGAGCGATTTTTGTGTTTATATCCGAATTTTTAATAGCATAAATTAAAACTTTCAAATTTAAAGAGTTTAAAATTACAAATTTATGTATGGATTCGTGTCTTTTATTACTTATTAAATTAAATTCAATTTCTTCTATTCCCGACCCGGCCAAAATTTGCAGAGCGGTTTTGGATTTAATATATTCTCTTTTACTTAGTGCGGTTAAAATATCCGCATCTTTTGTTAATGCAAGTTTTTCTTCAGTTGTGGTGGTAATGTCGCCGGTTCTTCTTGCCAAAGCTAAAAAAACCTGTTTGTTTTCATTCTCAAGCAAACTTAATTCGACCTCTTTTGATAATTCTTTTCGTTTTGCTATTGCAATTTTAATTTTACCGCTTTCTTCGGCTGCAGCTTTTGATTTGAGATAATCTTTATCGTTAGTGAATTTTGCAACACGTAATCTTACTTCTTCATTTTCATGCTCCTTTAAAGCCTCCGAAACCTTCAAAACCGGATCTTCCAATAAACGTCTGAAAGCCTGTTGCGAAAGTTTTAACGAGTATAACCTGGCAATCCTCAGCCTTATTGACGCTATTTTTGAACCGGCGCAAAAATCAAGAATTTTCCTGCTTTTGGAATTCTTAATAACAAATTCCCAGATAGGCTCATAAGAAATGGCCTTTCTGTGCTTTAAAGCTTTCTGAAGCACACTGAACCGCTCAATATTGAGCTTTATAATCGTAAAAATGGCCCGAGTGGTAATGTAAGCATTTTTAAGCAAGTATTCCACGCCTTTATTCAAACCGGCCATAAATTCTATTATTTTGGTGTTTCGCTGTTTAGCACAAAAACGAATGATCTTTTGATCATCGGTTTTTCTTATTACAAATTTAAAATGATTAATATTTGCAACATCTTTTTTTAAAGCTCTCAAAACCAAAAAAGAATTAAGATAGTTTTTCTTTAAAATAAGCATAAGCAAGCCTGAATTCAATTTATCACAGTTTAAAAGCATTAAAAGAATACGCGTATTGTGGGTATAGTAAACAATACTTGCAAGTGTTTCCGTAAATACATTCCGATGATTTATAATCCCTTTTAATAAACGCAAAGCTATATGAGGATGACTTCTTATAAAATCGTTAAATACCTTCTGTTTTATCAAATCCAATTGCTCTCCTGTTGCATTCGGATTTTTTAACATTTCCAAAAAAATAGCGGGACTTTTTGATTTTGATATTTCCTTTAATACTTCGGGGTCTTTATCTTTGGCAAATTCTTTTTGTAATTCCTCATCATCAATTTCAACAGCCAGTCTTGCACCTATGGCACGTATTCTGGGGATATCGCTTGAAGCGAATTTTTTTATTGTTTCCGGATTTTTAAGATCATCTTTTAATTTAAGTTTTTTTATTTCTTTAAACACTTCATCGGTATTCTCAAATTCACCCACTTTATTAACGACTTTAGCCAAAGGTTTTAATTCGTCTTTAAGAGGGATTTCTTTAAATTCCTTGATTTTTTCTTGTTTTTTATTTTTCATTTTATTTCATATTTAATTATAACATATTTTTCAAATTAAATTAACATTCACAATCAATCATATTTTCGATAATGTATTTATATGGTAAATAAACAAATTTCTGAAATTTTTCAGGAAATCGGAGATATTCTCGAAATTAAGGATGAGAACCGTTTTAAAATACTTGCTTACCAGAGGGCGGCACAGATAATCAGAAACCTTGCATCGGATTTAAAACAAATCTATAAAAAAGATCCAAAAAAAATCCTTGAAATTAAAGGGATTGGAAAGGATCTGTATTTAAAAACAGTTGAAATAATCGAAACGGGAAAATGTGACATGCATCAAAAGCTGTTAAAAGAAATACCTGCCGGAGTTTTGGATATGCTTAATTTAAGAGGTGTGGGGCCGAAAAAAGTTAAAATGTTTTATATAACTCTTGGAATTAAAAACTTAAAAGAACTCGAAAAAGCCTGTAGAAGCGGAAAAATACATGTACTGCCTGGTATGGGAGAAAAGTCGGAACTGGCGGTTTTAAAAGCAATTGATGACATGAAAAGATTTGCCGAACGTACTTTAATGCCTTTTGCACTGGAAGAAGCACAGCTGATTATCAAGTATATGAAAAAACAAAAATCAATTGAAAAAATTGAATACGGAGGATCACTGCGACGACGAAAAGAAACGGTTGGAGATATTGATATACTGGCTTCCGCATCAAAAAAAAACACATCCAAAATAATGGACCATTTTGTAAATTACCATCATACTGAAGAAATACTTGCCCATGGCGAAACAAAATCAAGCATTGTTTTGAACACCGGCATTCAGATTGACCTAAGAGTTATAGAACCAAAAAGTTATGGCGCTGCCTTACATTATTTTACCGGCTCAAAAGCGCATAATATAGCAATAAGGGACAGGGCGAAAAAAATGGGCTTAAAAGTAAGCGAATACGGTGTTTTTAAAGGAACAAAACAAATAGCGGGCAAAACAGAGGAAGAAGTATTTAAAGCAGTGGAACTCCCCTACATAATCCCCGAACTTCGCAAAGACGACGGTGAAATCGAAGCGGCTGAAAAAGATGAACTGCCAAAATCCATCGAACCAAAAGATATAAAAGGTGACCTTCACATGCACACTAACGAATCAGATGGCACGCAAGACCTGGAAACCGTAGTAGAAAAATGCCGCAAATCGGGTTATAAATACATAGCAATAACCGATCATTCAAAAACTTCGGCAATCGCAAACGGCCTTGATGAAAAACGATTACAAAAACAATATAAGCGAATTGATGAATTGAATAAAAAATATAAGGATTTTTGTATTTTAAAAGGATGCGAAGTTGACATTTTAAAAGACGGCAGTCTGGATTTTAGTGATGAATTTCTGGCTCAAATGGATATTTTCCCTGCATCGGTTCATTCGGGTTTTTCTATGACAAAATCAAAAATGACCGACAGAATCATAAGGGCAATGAGCAATCCTTATGTTAAAATAATCGGGCACTTAACAGGACGACTGATAAACAGACGCGATCCGTATGATCTCGATATTGACGCAATAATAGATGCGGCCAAAGAATACAAAGTTGCACTTGAGCTAAATGCCCAGCCTCTAAGGCTTGATATTAAAGACACATACCTGCGCAAAGCAAAAGAAAAAGGTGTAAAAATTGTTATCGGAACCGACTCTCACCACACCTCCCAAAGAGTTTATATGGAATACGGTGTTTACATGGCCCGCAGAGGATGGCTTGAAAAAAAGGATGTTCTTAACACAAGAACACTTAAACAATTATTAGATTACTGGAAATAGATATGACAAAGACAAGCAAATCCCCCCCGGGGGGGAAATCAACTTCTAACAAAAAAATCGCATTAGTACATGATTTTTTACTTAAACCGGGAGGAGCGGAACGGGTTCTTAAAGTTCTTGCCGATATGTTTCCGGATGCTCCCATCTACACACTTTTATATGATGAGAAGGCCGTGGGAAAGATCTTTCCAAAAAATCGCGTAAGGACTTCCGAGCTTCAAAAATTGCCGAAATTTATAAGATCGCGGCAAAAATATCTGTTTCCGCGCATGCCCAAAGCTATCGAAAAATTTGATTTTTCCGATTTTGACATTGTTTTGAGTT
>CAYFUK010000060.1:0-5159 GCA_964346325.1 uncultured Candidatus Peribacteria bacterium
GTGCCTTTTAAATTTACAGAAATTCAAAAAAATGCTATAATAATAGGAAAATAAGGTTAAGAAATGCCTGAAAACAATAAAAATAAAGCTCATGAGGCTTCGATGGAGAGTGACGAGCTTACTATTAAACCTCAGGGAGAATCGGGATCAGAAAAAGAGGAGAAAACGGAAACAAAAGAAACTCCTAAATCTTCTGAAAGTTCGACTAGTCAAAATAAAGAACCTTCAGCCTCTCCGGAACCTGCTCGAAAAGCACCACAAAAAGGACAAAAAGTTACAAAAAAAGAACCCGTGGGAACGTTTGATTTAAAGCTAAAAGAGCTGAACAAAAAAAATGCACAAAAAAAAATCAGAGATAATATTGAAAAAAAAGAAAAAGTAATAAAAGAAGAAACCAAAGCCGTAAGAAAAATTGAAAAGGAACCTAAATCTTTAGGCTTGCAGATAATAAAAGTTCTATTTTTAATAATTGTTGGATTTGGTTTTTTTGCATTAACAATATATTTGCAGAATTTCGTAAAAGCTGAACAACAAGTCTTTTTTGATGACAGATATTTATTGGAAATTCCTTCAAATGAAACAATTTTAATTGAATTGAATAATCAGAAATTTAAAATAAAAGGCGAATACGAGATTAAAGGAAATGAGCTTATTAATACGCAATCAGTAACCGGTGTTACACTAAACATACCATTAAAAGGTATTCTTCGTCTCGATAAAAATACAATATTAAGTATTGAAGAATTTAATATTATTGAAAACAGATATGAATTAACATTGAATCAGGGTCAAGTTTGGGGCAATTTACTGTATAATTTTTTTGATCTAAAAATTAATTCCGGGCAAATTTCGACAATTCCATCTCATTCTTTATTTAATATTGAATATGATGGGGAACGATCAAATATTTATTCCGCAAAACATGATGTGGCTATAGAAATTTTGGCTAATGGCAACGTTATTAGCAAGTTATGGATAGCCGAGGGAAATAAGGCTCAATTTTTGAATACAAAAATTGAACAAGAGGCCGATAAAATTGAACAACTTTTATATTCAAAATTAATAAAAGAATTTAATTACGGAAGAGCCTCCGTGCAAGAAGCCACCCAAAATAATTGGATATCTGAAAATATACAAAAAGACAATAACTTTAAAAAGTCAATCAATGAAGAATTTATAAAACAGATAAGAGACAGAGGTTTAAAAAATCTTTCAACTGATTCATTAAGATTTAAAACAAAACAAATAATAAAAGAACTTCGTGAAGCACTTACTTTCACAGACAAGAAAAAAGCAACAAGCTTAATTAATGATATTTTTGAAAATATAAACGATTCGGCTTTTCTTTATTTACAAGGGAACGAAACAGATGCTCGGATCAGATTGTCTCTTTTTGAAGATGATATAAATGATCAGATATTATTACAAAATGAATTCGCTTCCGAATTGTTATATGAATACTTGCTGGAGTATCTTGAAGATTATTTGTATCTGACTCCTGATAACCAGTTGTATCCCATAAAAGCACTCTTATTTAAAGAGATATTTGAGTCAAATGTAAGAAAGAATCTTCCCGTAAAAGAGCAGTATGATCTTTTAACATTAAAACTTAATGATGTTTATGACGCAGTTGAAAGTGATTTAAAAGATTCTTATATTTTATTGCAGGATTATTTTGAGCTTTACGAATCTTTAACAGCAAATTATCAGGATAATTTAAGTGAAATAAAAAATCAAATAATTAAACAGAATATTCTTGTAGACAATTTGTTATATTTTGATTCAAAATTTTATAAAATTGATATTTTTGAATCGAAAAAGAAAATAGAACAGGATTATTTGGCTACAATAAAAGGAACAAGAAATAAGCAGGAACAAAGACAGACTTTTATTAATGAAAAAATAACTCTTTTAAATAGAATCCAGCACTTTTTATTCGATGAAGAGCTTGATCCTGCGGATGCCCGCAAGATAGTTTTTCGTCTTCTTGCCGATATGGAAGAGCTTAAAGAGGACACTCTGGATGTTGCAGCAATTAACCAGCTTTTTGAAAGGCGTCTGGCTGATTTTGGTGTTTTTTGGGAATATCTTAAGTCGGATGAGTACTCTTCTTCTCCTCTACATGGCGATACTCATTTGGAAAGATTTGAAGAATTTAAAGAGATACAGGAGAAAAATCTCACCTTTGAGGATATAAGACGTGAAATATTTGAAACCGCTGCGGAAGCGGAATTAACACCGGAAGATATAATTCAAAGAGTGGAAAATGACTTAAATAAGCAGGGGGTCAATAATATTAAATTCGGATCATATAATGATACAGGCAGAACCAAAGTACCTATTTTAAACGCAGAAGTTAATGGAATAGAATTTAGAGCCACTTACGATTGGGACAGACAAATCATGTCGAATATAATAATTGATGATCAAATTATTACTCGCGAGGGTGTTAAATTAAGCAAAGTTGAAAAGTTTATTGTTGAATATATGGATGCTCAGACAGGCACTGTTGTGGAAGAACCTGTTGAACGGGAGCCTTTAAGCACTGAAAATGAAATCGCTAAAACCGCGAAAGTATTTGTTGTAGGCAAGTTTAAAGAAATCGGATTGGATTTAACCGAGGAAGATGTTGAAATTGTTAATTTTAACAAAGGAATATATAGAATAATAGATGTATTTTTTACGGAAAACCCGGGGGCAAATTTTTCTTTTGATTATTATAGTGAGGACGATAAAGTTGCAAATGTGATTGTACATACTTCGGATGGTGATAAACAAATAAACGGCACTTTTGATATAATTTTTTTGGATGAAATAGTTTTCAGAGTATATAAAGAACAAGCAGAAAAATAGCCTGACAAATCTTTAAATTTGTGATAGATTCTTCGAGGTGAAGTTTTAATCACTGATTATTAATTTTTAATATCTAAATATAATGGCTGACAAAGACAAAGATAAAGATAAAGTTAAGGATTTGTCCCGGTATGGAGCAGAACAGATACAGGTTTTAGAGGGCCTTGAAGCAGTCAGAAAAAGACCGGGAATGTATATAGGAACCACTGATGTGGCTGGTTTGCATCATTTAATTTGGGAAATAGTCGATAATGCCATTGATGAAGCTATGGCGGGCCATTGTGATAACATTTTGGTTACTTTACACCAGGATGGCAGTTGCAGTGTTGAAGATAACGGACGCGGTATACCTGTTGATACTCAAAAACAAACCGGCAAGTCGGCTCTTGAAACCGTACTTACCGTTTTGCATGCCGGCGGTAAATTCGGTGAGGAGGGCGGTTATAAAGTTTCAGGAGGACTTCATGGTGTGGGTGTTTCAGCAGTTAATGCTTTATCCGTTAAAACGATTGCCGAGGTTTACAGAGACGGTAAGATTTACAGACAGGAATATTCAAGAGGAAAAATTGAAACAGAAGTTGAGGAAGTGGGTAAAACAGATAAAACAGGTACAAAGCTTATATTTGTGCCTGACTCTGATATATTTGAAAGTACGGAGTTTGATTACGAAACGGTAAAAAACAGAATGCGTCAGCAGGCGTATTTAACCAAGGGTGTTGCAATCAGAATTATTGACGAAAGGTATGATAAAAAATATAAGTTTTTTTTCGAAGGCGGAATAAGATCTTATGTACAGCATCTCAATAAAAATAAAGAGATTATAGGTAATGTTGTTTATATTGATAAAGAAGTTCCTGAAGGTAATGTTGAAATTGCTCTTCAATATACCGAAAGTTATCAGGAACACATATTTACATTCGCCAATAATATTCACACAATTGAAGGTGGAATGCATTTAACCGGATTCAGAACCGCTTTAACAAGAACAATAAATAATTACGCCCGAAAAAATCAGATATTAAAAGAAAAAGACACAAATTTAACTTCGGAAGATGTGCGTGAAGGATTAACATCGGTAATTTCAGTTAAATTAAGTGATCCTCAGTTTGAGGGACAGACAAAATCCAAACTTGGAAATGCTGAAATGAGAACCGCGGTTGAAAATGTTTTTTATGAATTGTTTACCGAATATATGGATGAAAATCCTAATGATGGCCGGGCAATAATTGCAAAATGCAGTCTTGCGGCAAGAGCGCGTATAGCTGCAAAAGCGGCCCGGGAAACCGTTATCAGAAAAGGCGCACTCGAAGGAATGACTCTCCCCGGTAAACTTGCCGACTGTTCATCTAAAGATGCTTCAAAATCCGAGTTATATATAGTAGAGGGTGATTCGGCGGGTGGCAGTGCAAAACAGGGTCGTGACAGAGAATTTCAGGCAATTTTGCCTTTAAGAGGTAAAATTTTAAATGTGGAACAGGCAAGAATGGATAGAATTCTTTCTAATAATGAAATCAAATCAACAGTAATTGCGTTGGGAGTAGGAATAGGTGAAACGTTTGATATGGAAAAACTGAGATATCACAGAGTTGTGATAATGACCGATGCCGATGTTGACGGTGCACACATAAGAACACTTTTATTAACACTATTCTACAGATATTTCAGACCATTGGTTGAACAGGGATATATATACATAGCTCAGCCGCCTTTATACAAATTAACTCACGGGAAGAAGATAGTTTATTGTTATACGCAGGATGAAAAGGAAAAGGCTTTGGACGAATTTGAAGTTACTCCAAAAATAGCAAGGTATAAAGGTCTTGGTGAAATGAATCCCGATCAGCTTTGGGATACCACAATGAATCCCGAAACAAGAACATTGCACAGAGTTACGGTTGAAGATGCAGAGGCGGCTGATGAAATATTCGATACATTAATGGGAGCCGAAGTTTTACCAAGAAAGAAATTTATACAGACCCACGCGAAAAGTGTTAAAAATCTGGACATTTAATGAAATATTGGATAATCTAACTATACTTAATTTAAAAAATTGAAAGGAGGTGTATGATTATGGCTTCCAAAGAGATTCAAGGAGTCACACTTGAATGTGTCCAGGGGGATATTGCCAATCAGCCGGATATGGACGCAGTTGTCAATGCTGCCAATGCCCAGCTGCTGCCAGGCGGCGGGGTTGCCGGGGCTTTACACCGGGCGGCCGGTCCAGGATTGGCAGAAGAGTGCCGGCCGTTGGCTCCGATTCAGCCGGGAGAGGCGGTTATTTCCGGAGCCCACAATCTGCCCAATTC
>CAYFUK010000061.1:0-4971 GCA_964346325.1 uncultured Candidatus Peribacteria bacterium
ATTAACAAAATCCGTATCTAATTCTGCGGGATTGAAATTTTGTCCATACTTATTTTGTATTTCATATAAAGCCGCGGTTTTAAGTCCGGAAAAACTAAAATCAAGATTGTCAATTTTAGCTATTGGCAGGTTAAAAGCAAGACTATCACCCTTTTGGGCAGCTTTTTGGATTGCCGGGCCTCCGGGATATCCCAGTCCCAGCAATTTGGCTACTTTATCAAAAGCTTCGCCTGCCGCGTCATCACGGGATTCACCGATAACTTCAAAATTATTGTGTTTTTTCATTAATATTAATTCATTGTGGCCGCCTGAAACCGTTAAAACCAAAATCGGAAATTCGAAGTCTTCTTCCGAACGTTCGCACCAGTTCCCGTAAATATGTGCATAAACATGATTTATCGGGATTAAAGGTTTCCCCTTCACTTCCGCTAAAGTTTTTGCAGTTACAAACCCCGTTAATAAAGCGCTTACAAGTCCGGGTTCGTTAACCGCCGCAATTGCATTAATATCATCCCGGTCGCATTTTGCTTCTTTTATTGCTTCATCGATAACAGGCAGAATTTTAATAATATGTTCGCGGGCAGCCACCTCGGGAACCACGCCTCCGGTTTTTTTATGTAAATCTATCTGACTTGCTATAACATTTGATAAGACCCCGGTACCGTCTTCAACAACGGCAGCAGCTGTTTCGTCGCATGATGTTTCTATACCCAATATTTTCAGAGTTTTTGGATTATCTTTTTAGCGTGTAGTATAATATAGAATAATGAAACCAACTTCCATCAAAATTATAGAAAAATTACGATCATACGGCCATGAAGCTTATTGGGCCGGAGGATGTGTGCGTGATATTTTACTTGGAATCGAGCCCTGTGATTATGATATAGCGACTTCAGCCAAGCCCGAAGAGATAGAGGAAATGCTTGAAGAGACCAAACCCGTGGGTAAGGAGTTCGGGGTGATTCTGGTTATTGAAAAAGGGCATGTTTTTGAGGTTGCAACATTCAGGTCGGATTCCGGATATTCGGATGGCCGCAGACCTGATGCAGTATTGTTTACCGATGAAAAAGAGGATGCTTTACGCCGTGATTTTACAATTAACGGCATGTTTTATGATCCGATTGAAGATAAAGTTCTGGATTATGTCGGAGGTCAAAAAGATATTGATGCCGAAATAATCAGGTTTATAGGGAATCCTCATGAAAGAATTTTAGAGGATCAGCTTAGAATATTGCGTGCTGTTCGTTTTAAAAATAATTTTAATTTTCAATATCATCCCGATACATACAAAGCATTAAAAAATCACGCTGCTTTAATTGAACGAGTCAGCCCTGAACGAATCCGGCATGAGCTAAACAGAATTATAGAAGGCAATAACAGAGCTGAAGCGTTTGAAGACATGAGTGAACTTGGAATTCTTACCCATATTATTCCCGAACTTGAGGATTTAAGGGGAGTGCCTCAGCCCCGTGAATATCATCAGGAGGGAGATGTTTGGGATCACACTGTTCGTGCACTTAAAGAATGTGACGACCATGCTTCCCGTGATGTTAAATGGGCTGTTTTATTTCATGATATCGGCAAGCCTGAAACATTTAAAATAGCTGAAAGAATAAGGTACAACCATCATTGCAGTATAAGTCGGGAAATTGCACATAAAATCATGAAACGTTTAAAGTTTTCAAGAAGAGACATGCAGGAGATTGAATGGCTGATAGAGCATCATATGATGATGCGGCCTTTGCTTGATATGAATGAGGGTAAAGCGCGAAAATGGTTTTTAAACGAGAATTTTTTAAATTTGATGCAGGTTTTTGAAGCCGATGCAAAAGGAACAATTCCAACCGATTTATCAATGTACGAAAAAATACTCGAACGCTACAGAAAAGTTTTGAAAGATATGCCCGAAGGCAAACCGAAACCTTATGTTACGGGTGTTGATGTTATGAAGATATGCGGCTTGGAAGCCGGTGAAAAAGTTGGTGAAATTTTAGAGGAGGTATATGAAAATCAGCTCGCAAAGCAGATAACCTCGCGAGCTGAAGCAATTGATTATTTAAAAAAACTTTAATATTTCTGCAGATTCAGTTTTTCGTAGAAATATTTATTGTTTGTCCATAAAGCACCAAAGGCGATCATTATAACAAGCAGTGTAACAAGCCATCCCAGTATGGGGATCATTCCCACAACCATAAGAATAAATCCTCCAAGCGCTATAATACCGAACATTTTTCCTTTGGAATTCTTTTTTGGTTTTATAAGAAAGCTGCCAATAAACATTGCCGCGTAAACTTTGGCAAATGCCCATGCAATCGCCAGAATAAATATAGTTATAAATGCCAGCGGTATTCCGATTAAAGTAATACTAAGAATAATTGCCGCGGCTATGGCGCATATCCATAAAACAAAACCCAGCCCAAGGCTTCTCCATGGTTTTTCTTTACATATTTTTGTGGTTGAAAGCAAAGTTGCGGGCACTAATGTAACTACAACAATAGCCAGTATAAGCATTGTTAAATATTTGAATATTTGATAATAAATGTGAAATTTTGAGAAAATTGTTTCAACATCCGTAGTAATTTGCGGCTCTTCAATTGAAATTTCCTGATGTTCTATAAATCCGCCAACTTGATCTTCTCTCAATTCCGCTTTCCGGAGACTTTTATAGATAAGATTCCCGTTAATACTTGCATCCGGTGTTAAGGTCATTGATTCCTGGATTTCTACTGTGAAATCTCCGTAAACCGTGCCTCCAAAAATAAATTTTCCTCCTCCGCCGAGTATATCTTCATTAATTGTTGCAAGCACGTTTGAAAAACCCACTCCAAAAACAAGAGAACCTCCTATCAGGGTATCACTGCTTATATTCAGCTGACCACCTGAAGCAATTAAATCATCACCAACATTTCCGTTGATTATTATTGAACCGCCCGCGACCCTTACATCATCATCAACATTGCCGTTTAAGGTTACCTGTCCGCCCGCGGCTATCAAATCTCCCGTTATATTCGCATTTATGGTTACCGAACCACCGGCAACAACAAGATCTCCTTCAACATCACTGTCTACGGTCACAAGTGCGCCTCCGGCATAAACATCATCCAATGATACTTCCTGTAAAAATAACTCTTCCTGTCCGTAAAAATCTACAGCCATTGCTGTATTTGCGCTTATTGTCAAAAATATTAGCGCTGAAAAAAGTGCTGTGAGTTTTTTCATAATTCATTTTGATTAATAACATCAGTTATTATAAGTAAGCTTTGCAACTGTTTCAATGTGATAAGTGTGAGGCGCCATATCTATCGGTTGCACCAAGTCCAGTTTGTATCCTGAATCAGTTAGCGGTTTTAGGTCTCTGGCCTGAGTTGTTGGATTGCAACTTATATATGTGATTGTTTTTGGCTTTATTTCAATAAGTTTTTCACAAAGTTTTTGGTTTAGCCCGCATCGGGGCGGATCAACAATAACAATCTCCGCATTTAAATTGAGTTCTTTTACTTTTTTATATGCATCACCCGCAATAAATTCAATATTTTTAATATTATTATTTTTCGCGTTTTGTTTGGCGTTTATAATTGCTGATTCATTTGTATCTATGCCGTAAACTTTATTTGCGTGTTTTGCTATTGTCATGCCTATTGTTCCTGTGCCGCAGAACAAATCCAACACAATATCATTAGGACGGATTTCGCTTATCTCAGCTACTTTATTATATAATTTTTCCGCCTGCAAAGTGTTTGGCTGAAAAAATGCCTGTGGAAGTATTTCGAAATTCAAATCACATAATTTTTCCGTGAGAGTTTTTTTACCAAATAAATGTTCTTCAATAAATTGTGTTTTTTGGCCTTTTTGAGCAATTTTTTTTGTTAGGTATATGGAAGTTGCGAATGGTCTTAAAAGATTTATAAACTTTTCACGATCGATTCCCGAATCTGTATATGTAAGATTGATAAGCCTTTCATCAGTTCTTTTACCTTCCCTTATTGTCACTGATACTAATCCGGGTTTAATAATTTTACGTATTTTTTTGAGAATTTTTGGAATTTCTTTATTTTCAAGAAAGCATTCTTTTAAATCAAACACTTCGTATCTGTACCCTTTGGGGTGCAAGCCGACCTTTTTTTTATAAAAACTGAATTCCATTTTGTTTCTGTAAAACCACGGATTATCACACGCTATAATTGGTTTTACTTCGGCGTTTTTAAAACCGCCGATATGTTCCAGGGTTTCTTTTACATGATTTTCTTTTAATTTGAGTTGCTCTTTATATGGAAGATATTGCCAGCTGCAGCCTCCGCATTCATTAAAATGTTTGCATCGCGGTTTTATTCTGAGGTCCGATGGTTTAATGATTTTTTCCAATTTCGCTTCAAAAAAATTGGATTTTATTTTTGTAAAACTGCATTCCGCCATATCTCCGGGAACCGTGTCATTAACAAAAATTATACGTTCATCATAGTGGCCGATACCCTGACCGCCGAAAGCGATTTTTTCTATTTCAACCTTTACTTTTTCACCTTTTTTATATTGCATAGCTAAAGAATTTTACATTAAAATATAAATATGCTCCATATCCAAATTATCCGGGTGCGAAAAACCAAAGAAAAACTTTTTAAACCTGCCGAACATGAATTCAACAAGAGGCTTAAAAAGTATACAAAGGTAACTACCCACACTGTTGATAACGATTCCAAAATACTTAATCAGGTAAAAAAAGGGGCATTTAAAGTAGCACTTGAAATAAAAGGCAAAAGATATTCATCCGAAGAATTTGCCGGTGAAAAACTTGCGTTTATAATCGGAGGACATTTTAGATTACCTTTTTACAGAGCTTTTACAATTATTGAAGGTAAAAAGTACCATTATTAAATATGCAAATTGCTGACTTTTTGAGAGCAATTTTTTTATGTATAAATTTTGTAGTAGTTTCAGACATTTAGGACAGTGTAGTTAAGTTTTTGTTTTTGCAGG
>CAYFUK010000062.1:0-4963 GCA_964346325.1 uncultured Candidatus Peribacteria bacterium
CTCCATCTTCCTCTTCTTCTTCCTCTTCTTCTTCCTCTTCTTCTTCATCGACAACTTCTTCTTCATCATCAACAACTTCTTCTTCTTCATCGACAACTTCTTCTTGATCATCGGAAGCAGTAATAGGATCACCTAATTTAAACCAAGCAATTGATTTGCTAAGATCAGGCGAACTTAAATCGGTTACTTTATCAAAAGAATTCTGTCCGGTTTGGACCCAAAAACTTAAAACTTCAACCTGATCACTAATATCAACATAATTTTCAGGTAATCCCAATAAGTACCATCCGGATTCCCGGCCAATAAAATCATTCAAATAATTCGAATCGGAGAATGTATCTGAATCATTAATAATATTTGCATTTATTTCAAATTCATCGCTTGCAAGTATAGAAAAAACTTTACCCGCCGGAATTTCATAAGCCGATGCTTCGTTAATTTCTTCAGCGGCGTATGGTCCGTTGGTAGGATATAAATAAAAGTTTGAGTCTTGCGGTTTATAATCTGCCACAAATATTCTTAAACCATCCTTCGGTTTAATATGATTATCAACCAAATCCTCAATCGAAATATCATTCTTGGCATAAATATGATTTACACCTTTTGGTAAACCGGTCCACTGTGCATTTGAAGGTTCATTAAAACCATCAACGTCACTCTGTTCATAAACAAGTGCTCCAATCTGATCACCTATGGATTGGCCCTGAAATTTTGAACCACTCATTTCCAATGACGGTGGCTGATCTTCATCTCCGCCTAAAAAATACAAGGCGGCGGCACCTCCGGCAATTGCCAGAATAAGTATTACAATAAGGATTTTCATAAATCCACCTTTCTTTTTAGGAGAAGGATTTTTTTCAGGAGTAACTTCCGGAACCGGTCCGGTATTTGCAGCAGGTGTTTTCTGCCCTTCTGCCTCCTGAGGAGATTGCATTTCTTCCATAATTTGTTTTTGTTATTTGTTTTTGATGGAAAATATATGAAATTTTCTATCTTTATTATACCTAAATTTCGTTAAAATGTAAACCCTTACTAAGTAAGATTGACTTACCAACTAACTAAAATGTAAAGTATTCAAGCCTAACCTTTACTCAAACACATGTCTTTTGTGCATTTACATGTTCATAGTCATTACAGTTTATTGGATGGACTTGGAAAGCCCGATGATTTGGCAAATAAAGCTAAAGAACAAGGGTCTCCTGCTCTAGCACTTACAGATCACGGTGTTATGTACGGTGCGCTTGAATTCTATAAAACATGTAAAAAAGCCGATGTAAAGCCGATTATCGGCGTAGAAGCATATATTGCCCCCGAATCAAGATTCGAAAAAAAACCGGGACCCGAAAACAAACCTTATCATCTTGTTTTATTGGCCAAAAATAAAAAAGGATATCAAAATCTACTTGAATTATGCTCAAAAGCGCAACTTGAAGGCTTTTATTACAAACCAAGGATGGATTTCGGATTATTAAAAGCTCACAGTGAAGGACTCATCGCTTCCACAGCATGTTTAGCGGGTGAAATCCCACGTTTAATTCTGCAAAACAGTGAAGAAAAAGCCATAGAATCAATAAAAAGATATCAAAATATTTTTGGTAAAGAGAATTTCTTTCTTGAAATGCAGGATCATCCCGAAATTGAAAACCAAATGATTGTGAACAAAAAAATTATACAACTTGCACGGGAAACAAATGCCCCGTTGATAGCTACAAACGATGCACACTATGTTAATAAAGAAGACGCGGAAGTTCATGATGTGCTGCTTTGCATTCAAACGGGAAAAAATGTCCGGGAAGGCGACAGAATGAAATATGAAGGAGATTATTCATTGAGATCACCGGAAGAAATGAAAGAAGCATTTAAAACAACACCCGAAGCCATAGAAAACACCTTGCAAATAGCACAGCAATGTAATCTGGAACTCGAATTCGGCAATTATTTATTGCCCGCTTTCTCAACTCCGCAAAATGAAAATCCCAAAAATTATTTACGAACTTTATGTAAAGAAGGATTAATAGAAAAATATACGGATAAAGACCTTGATGAAGCAAAAAAACGACTGGATTACGAACTCCGAATAGTTGATGACATGGGGTTTAATACATATTTTTTGATTGTTCATGATTTTGTTAAATTTGCAAAAGATAATGATATTGTTGTGGGCCCCGGACGAGGAAGCGCAGCAGGCTCAATTATCGCTTATTCATTGGATATTACAACAATTGATCCGTTAAAATATGGCTTGTTGTTTGAACGTTTTTTGAATCCTTCAAGAGTTTCTATGCCCGATATTGATATAGACTTTGCCGATTCCCGCCGTGATGAAGTTTTGGAATATGTAATAGAAAAGTACAGCAGAGAAAATGTAGCTCAAATAATAACTTTCGGGACTATGACTGCCAAGGCGGTTGTTAGAGATGTTGGCAGAGGTCTGGGATATCCTTATGCGGAAGTTGACAGAATAGCCAAGCTTGTACCACCTACGGTTCTTGGAAAACATGCTCCTTTAAAAGAATCGATTATAAATGATCCTGACTTGAATTCCGTATACGAAAGTGATGAAAGAGCAAAAAAACTGCTTGATATTGCCGCTAAACTTGATGGGACGGTAAGGCATGCGGGAACACATGCGTGCGCTGTTGTGATATCGGATAAACCGCTTGTTAATTATACGGCATTACAAGGCTCCCCTGCCGATGAAAATGCGATTATCACACAATATTCAATGAAGCCGATTGAAGAAATCGGACTTTTAAAAATGGATTTTTTGGGTCTGAAAAATCTTACTTTATTGGAAAAAGTAATCAAAATTGTAGCCAAAACAAAAGATATCCAACTTAAAATCGAAAACATACCTTTGGATGACAAAAAAACATTTGAGCTTTTTCAAAAAGGTGAAACATCGGGAGTATTCCAATTGGAATCAGCCGGCATGAAAAGATATTTAAAACAGCTTAAACCAACAAAATTTCAGGATATTGTTGCAATGATATCTTTGTACCGTCCCGGCCCTATGGAATGGATCCCGAGTTACATAAAAGGTGCGCATAATCCATCAAAGGTTAAATATCTGCATCCTTTGTTTGAATCTATACTTCAGGAAACTTACGGTGTTGCAATTTATCAGGAGCAGATTTTACAGATTGCCAGAGATTTTGCAGGTTTTACTTTAGGTGAAGCGGATATTTTAAGAAAAGCCGTTGGTAAAAAAATTCCGGAACTTTTGGCTGAACAGCATAAAAAGTTTGTTGAAGGAAGTGTGGAACAGGGGCATGATAAAAAATTCGCCAATGAAGTGTTTGAAAAAGTAATACTGCCCTTTGCGGGATACGGTTTTAATAAAGCACATGCTACATCTTACGGTATGATTTCTTATTTAACGGCTTATATGAAAGCTCACTTCCCTACCGAGTTCATGACGGCTCTAATGTCCTGCGACTATGGAAATACAGATAAAATAGTGCTGGAAATACTTGAATGCGACTCCATGGGAATAGAGGTTTTCCCTCCTTCCGTAAACGAATCCGTGAAAAACTTCACATATGTAGATTCAAAAAAAATTCGGTTCGGACTTGCCGCAATCAAAGGCATAGGTGATGCTCCCGCGGAAGAGATAATTAAAGCCAGAAATGATAAGCAATTTAAAAATCTTGAAGATTTTGTTTCAAGGGTACCGTCAAAAGTTATAAATAAAAAAACTATGGAAGCACTTGCTTACAGCGGTGCAATGGATGAATTCGGAGATCGCAAACAAATCGGCGAAAGCGTTGATGAAATAACAAATTACTCCAGATACAGCGAAAAAACAAAAATTGACGGCCAAACGGATATTTTTGGAATGCTTGAAACCGATGAATCCGAAATAGCGGCGAAACTGGAATTAAAAGATACAACACCGGCAACCAATCCGGAAAAATTAAAATGGGAAAAAGACTACCTGGGCTTGTATGTTACAAGTCATCCGTTACAGGGTTTAAAAAAATATATAAGCAAAAAAGCGCATTTGATAAGCGCTTTAAAAAAGAAAGATTTTGGTAAAAAAATCGTTATTTGCGGCTTGATTTCACAATACCGCAAAATCTTTACAAAAAACGGAGCTTATATGGCTTCTTTTGTTATTGAAGACCCGACCGGCAAACTTGATGTTATTGTTTTTCCCAAGGCTTACCAAAAATTCGGACATTTGTTCAAAGAAGACGAAGTTGTTGTAATGGGTGGAAAGCTTGATGATAAACGGGGTCAGATTCAGTTTATTTGTGATGAAGCAAAGGCGGTTTCTTTGGATAATATGATTAAAAAGGCCAAAGAAGAAGGCAGCTATAAGCCCGAAGAAAAAGTTGTTCTTTTAACACCCGATTTTGACGGCCTGAAAAACGAACCGGAAACTACTGTAAATAAAGATGTCAAAGAAATTAAAGAAAAACCGTTTATTGTTAATATTCCCGAATCCGCCGATACACAAATTTTAAATAAAATAAAACAGCTTTTGCTTGATAACAAAGGTAATACTCCCTGTGAAATTCATGTAAGGCAAAACGGTTCAATTAAAAAAATAAAAGTGCCATTTGGTATAAATACAAATGACACTTTGGCAAATCAACTTAAAGAACTTATAACTTAAGTGGCTTTTTCTGTCCGTTTCAGAATTTCGTTTCTGATTGCATCTTCATCTTGATTTCTTCTTTCGATTATATGCCCATCGCGAATTAAAGGTTCAATATCGGGCTTTTTGTCATCCGATTGTTCATTGAGCGGTTTACTTGTTACATCGGTTTTTTGTTGTTCTGTTGTTTCCGATATTTCACCGCTTGAAATATCAATAATCATATAACCCATGACAAATTTAATTAAGAGTAGAAGGCATGACAGATTATTATTGTAACAACTTTCTTAAAATTGTCAACATGAATATTTTTTGCTGTTAAACATATACAAATTATGATATTAGTTATTAGTAATTAGT
>CAYFUK010000063.1:0-4666 GCA_964346325.1 uncultured Candidatus Peribacteria bacterium
ATTGGACAAAAAAGAAGTTAAAGAAGCGGTTAGCCAGCCTATTAACAAGTTTAAGCGTGTTTTGGATAAACTCGTTTATTTTACGGGTGCCGCAACAATAATTTTTGCCGTTCCCCAGGCCTTACAAATATGGCTTTCGCAAACTGCGGCCGGAGTATCGCTGGCCACGTGGGCCGCGTTTTTTGTTAATGCCATTATCTGGACATCTTACGGTTTTATACATCAGGAAAAGCCGATTATAACGCTATATTTCGGCTACATTATTGTTGATGCTTTTGTGGTAATCGGAATTTTAATGTACAAATAAAATTATTTTAAAGTCATGAAAAATAAAAGAAACCATAAATTAAATTTAAGAATCACTATCGGATTTTTGTTTTTGATTGTGCTTTCTTTTGTTGTGGCTTTGGCACTTCAACATGAAGATATGCGCGCCGAAACCGACAGCAAATACTATAAATCAATTGAACTTGGCGGAGAGTGGTTTTTGAATAATCAAAACGAGGATTTTTTGTATTACACTTATTATCCTTTTGAAGATAAATATGATGAAAGCAAACATTCACTGCGTGAGATGGGGGCCTTGTGGTCAATAGCCGGGCTCAATAAATTTTTGGATGATGACAGATATATGGCGTTGGCGCAAAAAGGTTTTAAGCGTTTTGAAGAATATTTTGAATATTCCGAAGATGGCGACTTTATTTACGTAAACATAACACCAAAAAAAATCAAACTGGGCTATAATGCTTTTGCAATACTCACTCTGCTCGAGCTCGAACATCCCCATAAAGATGAGCTTCTCGAAAAACTGGCCAACGGAATTTTGAGCCTGCAACAGGCTAACGGAAGCTTAAGAACATTCTTTTACTCGGTAAGGGCCACCGGAAAAGATTATTACCCCGGTGAGGCTTTACTGGCCCTAATGTCACTTTATGAATATACGGGTAATCAAAAGTATCTTGATGCCGTACAAAAAGCTTTTCCTTATTATGTTGATTATTTTGAAACAAATCCGAATACGGCATTTATACCATGGCAAACCCGCGCGTATTACAAATTATACAAGGCAACAAAAGATCCCGAAGTCCGTTCCTTTATTTTTAAAATGAACGATTATATATTGCGGCAATATAATCCAAAAGCCCGGTGCAATAATTTCGAACTTAACGGCATTGTAACAGCTGTACATGCCCAAGCTGTGAATATGGGTTATGATCTTGCACGGTCAATGAATGATAAAGTGCGCGGTATGTGTTATAAGAATTTTTCAAAAGAGGTGGCGGATTATATATTGAAGCTTCAGTTAACTAAAGAAAATCATTTTATCAAAAGAGGTATTGGCGGATTTTCAGGTCATCCCGATTCCGATTCGCAAAGAGTCGATCGCAATCAACATGCGGTTTTGGCTTTGATGGATATGTTTGAGTTTGGCATTTTGCGTTAATAAATATTATAATGGTTTCAGATAATTAACCTTATTATTATGATTGGATATGAATCCGTTAATCTTGTTGCCGTATTAATTGCCGGCTTGGTGGCTTTTGTTCTCGGCGGCCTGTGGTATTCTCCGTTGCTTTTCGGAGAAGTCTGGAAGAAGCTTTCTAAAGTAAAAAAGCAAAAAAAAGACAAATTTATATGGCTCAGGTATTTGGTTTATTTTATAGGAATGTTTTTGATGGCATTTGTGTTGGCTCACTTTTTAATATTTGCAGCCGCAGTAACTTACACGGAAGCTTTGATCACAGCTTTTTGGCTTTGGCTTGGTTTTATTGCTCCGATTACAATCGGTGGCGTGCTGTGGGAGCATAAATCAATAAAGCTTTTTTTGCTTAACAATGCATATAATTTAATTGCATTGGGATTGATGTCAACAATTTTGATTGCAATGTCGTAAAATGGAAGTATCCGATATTCGGAATGAACTAAAAAATAGCATAACACCGGGGAAAGCTGAAGTTTTAAGCCGTTTTTTTAAAACGGGAAAAGGCGAATATGGTGAAGGTGATATCTTTATTGGTGTTATGGTCCCCGATATCCGGAGAGTTGCAAAAAAATTCAAAGAAATCGAGTTGCCCGATTTGCAAAAACCGATCAAAAGCAAAATTCATGAAGAGCGTTTGTGCGCCGCTTTGATTTTAACTTATAAAAAACTTAATAAAGATATTGTGGATTTTTACCTTAAAAATACCGCATATCTGAATAATTGGGATATTGTTGATCTTACTGCTCCTAAAATTTTGGGGAGATGGCTGGTTATGAACCCTTCAGACCGGGATATTCTCTATAAATTCGCCAAATCGGAATCTTTATGGGAGCGCAGAATTGCAATAATATCAACTCATGAATTTATAAGAAGGGATGATTTTGATGATACTCTGAAGATAAGCGAAATTTTACTGAACGACAAACATGATCTGATTCATAAAGCGGTTGGCTGGATGCTCCGAGAAATAGGAAAGCGCGATCAAAAAACCGAAGAAAAATTTTTAAAAAAATACTATAAAAAAATGCCGAGAACTATGTTAAGATACGCTATCGAACGATTTGACGAATCATTACGAAAATCTTATTTAAATGGAACCGAATAATTTACTCATCGCCTTTGGCTTAACTTTGTTTGCCGGCCTTTCAACCGGAATCGGCAGCGCACTTGCTTTTTTTACAAAGCATACAAATAAAAAAGCTCTTTCAATCGCACTTGGGTTTAGTGCGGGTGTAATGATCTATGTTTCTTTTATGGAAATTTTTCCTGAAGCTCAGCATTTTTTAATTGAGGCAAGCGGTGAATTAAAGGGTTCATGGATTGCGGCCGGATCATTTTTTATGGGCGTAATTCTTATAGCTATTATTGACCGCGCTATTCCTTCTTATGAGAATCCCCATGAATTACATACTGTTGAGGAATTCGAAGAGCACCGACACAAAAGGGAATGTAAAAAATTGATGAGAATGGGAATTTTTGTCGCATTTGCAATCGCCCTTCATAATTTTCCGGAAGGATTCGCGACTTTTACTTCAACGCTTGTTGATATTAAACTCGGTATAGCAATCGCTTTGGCAATAGCCATACATAATATCCCCGAAGGAATTGCCATTTCTTTCCCTATCTATTGCGCAACGGGAAAAAAACGAAAAGCATTTGTATATTCATTTTTATCCGGACTGGTTGAGCCCCTCGGAGCTTTAGTGGGTTATTTTATTTTATTGCCTTTTTTGAGCACCTTTGTTTTGGGGATTGTTTTGGCTGCGGTTGCGGGAATAATGGTTTTTATTTCACTTGATGAATTATTGCCCGCCGCCCGTGAATTCGGCGAACACCATTACTCGATTTACGGTTTGATAGGCGGAATGATTATTATGGCTTTGAGTTTGCTTTTATTTGTTTAAAATAAATATAAACAAAATATCCTACCGCTATCAAAACAGGTAATATGCTTAACCATTGCCCCATGGATAAAGCTGTTTCATAATCAAGCACGTGTCTTTCCTTCAGGAATTCAACAAAAAATCTCGTAATAAAATAAAGTCCCACATACAAAAATAATATAAAAAGTGGCGGCAGTTTTTTAAACCATCTCAAATAAACAACAAGCAGCACTGCGAATATGGCAAAACTTAAGCCGGCCTCATAAAGCTGCGATGGATGTCTTGGGAAATCTTCACGCAAACGCTCAAAAACAACACCCCACGATCCGTCTGTCGGCCGTCCCACTATTTCACTGTTAAAAAAATTACCTATTCTTACAAAGCCTGCAGTAATCGGAAAACCGATTACAAGTAAATCGGAATACAGGCTGAATTTTTTTTTGTGTACCCAAATCCACAATAAATATGCAATAAAAACACCGATTGCCGCTCCGTGACTCGCCAGTCCTCCTTTCCAAATCATAAAAATATCAGGGGGATTTGCCATATAATAAGCCAAATCATAAAATATAATATGGCCAAGACGCGCTCCGACAACCAATCCGACAAATAAATATAACGCAACACTTTCAAGGTCGCGAATCGGCAGATTCTCCCTTTTAAAAATCCATCTTACAACAAAAAATGTAATTATAAGGCCGGTCACAAACAAAAGGCCGTACCAACGCAGTGTCAGCGGCCCAAAGTTTGCAATAATCGGAGATATATCGTGATAAAAAATCAAATTAAATCTGTTTTAAATCTTCCTCCAATTGCTGAAGGTCATCCTCGTGCTCGATTTCATCTTTAAGGATTTCGAGCGCCATCTCATAAGTTGTAACGTCTTTATCTTTTGTTATTTCAGCAAGTTCTTTATAAACATCGATTGCGCATTGTTCGCCTTTAATATTTTGAGCGAGGATTTTTTTGATTGTCGGATCTTCAGGCGGTTCGTAACCGCAATTGGTATGTTCATACCATTCTTTCGGGTTCAAAATCGGATCACCACCCAGTTGAGTGATTCTTTCCGCGAGCATATCCGCATGTCTCAGCTCGTCATTAGCATGTTCAACAAGTTCCGTAACCGCTTCGCCTCTCATGGGGCCTGTGATAACTTTGGCACCGACCCAATATTGATAGTAAGCGAGCCATTCGTCGGCAAGTGCTTTATTCAGTGTCTTAATGAGTTCATTGACATCCAAATCCAATATTTCGGTTCCGCGTGTTCCCATAATAAAAGTGGTTAATTATTATATTTACA
>CAYFUK010000064.1:0-4652 GCA_964346325.1 uncultured Candidatus Peribacteria bacterium
TGCTACAAAACAACCTTCTCAAAATCCTTCACGAACTAATGGTTAATTACCATATGAGGAGGTGCTCTCTTGTTTCTAACGCCTTGTACAAATTGCTGTTAAAAAGCTAGCGATTTGTACAGTACAGTATAATGAGGGGCGCCGGATGAAAGGCAGGTTGAAGATCAGGCCTTGATTTCTTTTTGTAAAACTTTCACGTTTTTCAGCAGGGTGTCAAACCAGTGGAGGCCGAGGTCTTCGATATTGATCTTTAGTTTTGTTCCGCTGATTACCCACTTTGGATTATATTCAAGAAGTTTCATTATGTTTTCGGGCTTAACTTGTTTTGACATAAACAAAACGATCTGTTTGCCGCGCGCCATGTGCACATTCTCGGCTTTTATGTTGGTTAGGCCGGCCTTTTTGGCCTCTATTTTAAGCTCCAGAACTCTAAACAGGTTTTGTACCTCGCGCGGCATTCTTCCGTATTCCCGAACCATTTCGTCGTTAAGCTCGGCAAGGTATTCAAGGTTGTCGGCGCCCGACAATTTTTGGTAAGCATTGATTTTATCTTTCGCATTAACAATGTAATCGTCCGGAATAAAGGCTGAAACCGGCAGCTCAATTGCAACTTCCGGCAATTCTTCCTCGCCTTCTTTGGTTGCCAGGCGGCCGGCTTTAAGGTCTTCCACCGCTTTGTTAAGCATTCGTATAAAATGCGAAACACCCACTACGTTAATTACTCCGTGCTGTTTTGCGCCAAGTATGTCTCCGGCTCCGCGAATTTCCAGATCCTTCATGGCTATCTGAAAGCCGCTTCCCAGATCGCTTGCCTCAACAATGGCGCGCAATCGCTTTTTAGCGTCAAGTTTTAAGCGCTGGCCGTGATACAAAAAGTAAGCATATGCCTGTGCTTTGCCGCGCCCCACACGTCCGCGCAACTGATACAACTGCGCAAGCCCGAATTTTTCAGCGTTGTTGACAATCAGGGTGTTGGCGTTTGCAAGGTCTATTCCGTTCTCAATTATTGTTGAACTGACAAGAACATCGAATTTGTGTTCTTTAAAGGCGACTATTCTTTCTTCAAGGTCTCCGCTGCCCAGCTTTCCGTGCGCAACTCCAAAAGTGGCTTCGGGCACAAGTTTGCGGAGCTTCTCGGCCATTTCCTCTATTGTAAGTACGCGGTTGTGCAAAAAATAAACCTGTCCGCCGCGTTTAATTTCGCGCAGGATTGCTTCGCGAACAAGGCCGTTGCTAAATCGGCGCACTTCGGTAATAACCGGCAGTCTTCCCGGAGGGGGGGTTGTTATTGTTGTTATGTCACGCAATTTATTTAAACAGATATTCAGGGTTCGCGGTATGGGGGTTGCCGTTAAAGTCAGAACATCCACTTCGCTGCGTAATTCCTTTAACTTCTCTTTTTGTTTCACTCCGAATCGTTGTTCTTCGTCAACTATTATAAGCCCCAGGTTTTTAAATTTTATATCCGGCTGCAAAAGCCGGTGTGTTCCGATAACAATATCAACCTCGCCTTTTTTAAGTTTTTTAAGAATCTCTTTTTGCTGCTTTTGTGATTTAAAGCGCGAAAGCATTTCGATCCGCACGTTAAACCGGTCCATTCTTTTGATAAAAGATCTGTAATGCTGGTCGGTCAGAATGGTTATCGGTGAAACAAGGGCAACTTGTTTTCCGCTTTGTACAGCCTTAAATGCCGCGCGCATAGCTACCTCGGTTTTACCAAACCCAACATCGCCGCAAACAAGCCTGTCCATGGGGATGTCTCTTTCCATGTCTTCCTTAACATCGTTGATTGATTTGATTTGTCCCGGTGTTTCTTCGTAGGGAAAAGTGTTTTCGAATTGTTCCTGCAAATCGTCGTCTCTTTTATATTTGAATCCGCCCGCGCTCTTGCGTTTTGCATATAAAACAAGCAGTTCTTTGGCGATTTTTTCGGTTTCTTTTCGTACGCGGTTTGTTATCGTAGACCATTCGGCCGAACCCAGGCGTGTTAAGTTTGGCGCATTTTCTTCGGCGCCGATATATTTGTTTACTTTATCGGCCTGATCAATCGGTACGAACAACTTGTCGTTTTCCGCGTAACCCAGCTTAAGATATTCGCGCGTGATCTGATCGACGGTTTTTCTTTCAAGGCCTAAAAAGCGGCCGATTCCGTGGTCGGCATGAACAACAAAATCATTGGGCCTTAAGCCGGTTAAAAAATCCTGATAAACTTTTTGATTAAATGACTTTTTGGCTTCTTCCCGTAACGAGAGTATGTCTTTGTCCGATAAAAATAAAACTTTTATTTCCGGATTCTGAAAAGACTTTGGAAAAAGGGCCTCTTTATCAACTTCCATTAAAAACAAAAAGTGTCGGCTTTTTTGTATATCCGCAAGTTCGTCAAGGTTTCGGGTATAAGGAACATTACTTTCATCCAGTATTGATTTCAGTTCGTCCGATTTTTTTGTGAATATAATAACGTTCCAGTTGTTGCGCTGTTTATCGCGAAGATCGTTTATAAAATCGTAAGATCCGCGGTACTTTAAAACGGATAAATAATGCAGGTGGTGATGCGCGGGGACGTCCTCGTTAAAGGTAGTAAATGTAACCGAGGCGCATTTTGTATAAGCATCCGAGGCAAGTTCGTTCCAGGCATCAAAGTAATCGTCTATAACATCGATTTCGTCTTCTATAAGTAGAGTTTTTTTATCGAGATAATCGGTAAGCACGCCTGTGTCGGTTTTTATTTTAAGAGGATAAACATCCGCTTTTTTAACGGTTTTGATTGTGTTTGTGCCGTTTTCCTGCTCGTAATAATGCATTGATTCAATTTTGTCGAATGCGATTTCCATTTTTAAAGGGTGGTCGGAATTAGCGGGAAAAACCGTTATGATTTCACCTTTTTGGTAATACATCCCTTTTTCCAGAAAATCTCCGGGTGCGACCTCGTATCCTTTTTCAACAAAAAGTTCGATAAGTTCAATATTTGATATGACCTGCCCCGCTTCAATCGAAATTTTGTTTTCATCGAGTTCCTCCTTCGAAGGCACATTTTCGAGCATTGTCTGATAAGGCGTTATTATTATTTTTTCGGTTATATCGCGAAGATGCCCTATTGTGCTTAAAGTTTCGGTAAGGTTTTCTTTTTGCGTGTACTCTTCCTCCAAAACATAATTGTAAACAAGCCGGTTACTCCATACCTGCAGTGATTTGGCAAGGTTCTCTTGTTCCATCCGGTCGTTTACAACCCATAAAATTTTTTTATATTCTTTAAATTTTTTTAAAAGTTCAAATATAATAAGTGACTTGGATGCGGCGTTTCCGGCTCCCGAAAGCGAAATATTTTTGTGTTTGTTAAAAAGGTCCAGAACACGAATATTCTGGGCAGTGTCAAAAAGCTCACTGATTTTAATTTGTTTCGATACCAATCTAAACTTATTTTTATACTTTTAGTGGCATGATAATATACACATAGTCGTCATCCTTGCAAGGCTTAATTGCCGCGGGTGACATTTTATCGTTGAGTTCAACGCGTGCTTTATCGATGTCAAGATAACTTAAAACATCGCCCAAATATTGAGCGTTAAGCGCTATTTTGTTATTTTCACCGCTTACTTCAACATCAACTTCGGCTTTTTCCTCTCCCACTCTTGTTTCGTCGGTTGAAATTGTAAGTTTGCCGTCGTTTGTTGCGGCGAGTTTTATATTGTTATTGTTCTCACGTGCGAACAAAGAAACTCTTTTTACCGTTTTAATAAACTCCTCAAGCTGAACATCGATTTTTGTTTTGCTCGTTTTCGGGAATATCTTTTCATAAGCGGGAAAAGTTCCTTCAATAAGCCTTGAAGTTATTTGAACGCTGTCCACTTTAAAAAGAATTTGGCTTTCCGAGAATTCAAGTTCCACATTTTTGCTTTCCTCTTTTGAAATAATCTTTCCGAGTTCATGAACGGTTCGCGACGGTACAATTGCCTGAACCGTAAAGTCTACTTTTTCTTCCAGAGGAATTTTTTGTTCCGCGAGTCTGTAGCTGTCCGTTGCCACAACTTTTACCATATCTTTATCCACAATTATATTAACACCCGAAAGAACGGGTTTTGCGGGATTCTGGCTTGATGCAAAAACGGTTCTTGTAATTGCTTTATTTAAATCTTTAGCGGGTAGTTTAACTATTTTAGGGTTTTCGACTTTCGGAATAAGAGGGAATTCATCGGCGTTTATACCTTTTATTTTTGTTTCCGAACCTTTTGATTTTATTGCAAGTGTAAGGCCTTCTTTTAATTCAAGTTCAATCCGGCCTTCGCTTAATAAAGACACATGATTGGTAATGAGTTTTGCGGGAACCGTTATTGAGCCTTCGTTTCTTATATCCGCATCAATATCCATACTTATTGCAAGTTCAAGATTAGTCGCTGAAAGGTGTAATTTTTTATTTTCGGCTTTAAGCATTATGTTATTTAACACCGGAAGAGTATTGTTTGGACTTATCGCTTTATTTACAGTATTCAGCGCGTACGACAAGTCTTTTTGATCGCAAAAGACTTTCATTTTTAAAAGGGTTTATAATTAAACATCACCATTATACAAATTGGGCGAAATAATACAATAAAAACATTTTGACACTAATCCACAATTTTTTTCTTTTATTGTTTTTATATTATATATATTTATTA
>CAYFUK010000065.1:0-4415 GCA_964346325.1 uncultured Candidatus Peribacteria bacterium
AAGTTTTTAAGTTTCTAAGTTTCTAAGTTTTTAAGTTGATTGAGTTGATTAAGTTAATTGAGTTAATTGGGTTAATTGGGTTTATCTGTTTATATTTCTTAGTTTCTTAATGCAAATTGCTTTTTAAAGTCCGTAGCGTGGACGCTACGGACAACGACTGCCGGGCGTAGTTTTTGGTAACTACGCCGCTGAAGTACTTTTATAATCATGTGCGTCCTGATTAAAATACGGGATAAATAGTGTGTCAAAGAATTTGTCATGGCTCGGTTCATACGTTTATATTTTAATTGAAAAGTTGTACGCTGAGTTTAATAAATCTGTTAGTTTAGAATATTTAATATATTACCTTAGTATTCAGGATATTTATATGTTAACTTTTGTAATTAAAAAAGACGCTAATTAAGCAATTTTAAAAAATTTTTGAGCTAACTAAAATAATTGATTTTTTTAACATATACATAAATTAAATGAAATATATTTTAAAATAAATGCTATTATTTACTCATGTTTTCAGTTCGTGTATTAGAATTTTGGCTCTTATATAGTGATGTTTTAAAAAAAAAATATTTAATCAACTCTTGTGTTTATAAAAAGTTTTTTTATTTTTATATTTATTTATTATCTTAAATGCATCGAATAAGTATTTAAATATCTTAAGAATAAACCATGGAAAAATATTTTATTGAGTTATTAAAATCAAACAAACGATTAATTATACCTAAATTGGGTGCTTTTTTAAAGAAAGAGCAGGGCGGGAAAGAAGTCATCACATTTAATCAGTTTTTGAAATTCGATGATGGATTATTGATTAATTATGTTGCTGAACAGGAAAAAATTGATAAAGAAAAAGCAAAACAACAGATACAGGATATTGCTGATAAAATAACAAAAGAAATTAATGAAGGCAATCAATATAAAATTAAAGGATTAGGAAGTATTTATAAAGATGCCAATGGCAAAATACAATTTGTAGAAGAAGGCAAAGAAACACCAACACCCGAGTCTGCATCTGAAAAAAAAGAAACGACAACAAAGCCAACATCAAAATCAACGACTACAGACTCCAAGACATCAACTCCACCTCCAAAACCGAAACAACCTGCTACCGGTAGTACTACCCCAAAGCAAACAGATGCTGAAAAACTAAGACAGAATATTTTAAATCAACAAAAACAAACACAAACACCTGGGCAGACCTCTTCAAGTTCAAAACCATCACAAACAATTTCAAACAAGCCTACCGGTTCTAAATTCGGGTCAAAGCCAGGTGCTACTCAATCTAAACCAACACATCCACGAAGGCCTGTTCCACCACCTAAAAGACCCACTGGTGCTGACACTCGAAAAAGCTCATCGTCAGGTGGCGGTGGTAAAATTGTTTTGTGGATAATTCTTGCCATAATAGTTATTGGTTTAGGTGTGTTTTTCCTGTTTTTCAGAGACACGATCAATATTGGTGGGGGAGATGATAAGCATCTCGCTGATTCATTGGAAAATGCCAAAGAAAAGATTGAAAAAGACGAGGAAGAATTGAATAAACAGTTTGAAGAAGCACAAGAAGAAACGGAACCTGATTCAGTGAAAGAAGCTGTTAAACAAGATACAGCGAAAGAAGAAAAAATTCCGGAACCTTCTGAAAAAGCAGAATCAAAGCCGGAAGGAAAATATTTCGTGGTTGCTGGCGCATTCAGAGATAAAGCAAATGCAGAAAAATACCTGAATTATTTACAGCAGAGAGGATATAATGATGCAAGGATTTTTGGTATGATACGTGACATGCATGCCATTTGTTATGATTCATACCCGACCAAAAATACTGCGGTACAAGCAATGCAAAGAATAAGAAATGAAATGGGGCGTGATAAAGCATGGGTGTACAGACCTTGATATTACATGAATATAAATTCATTACTTCTGTTTGTCCATAATGTCCGTTAACTGCATTATGCTTGCCTCAAATTTGCTCATTTACACTAGGTAAATTGAGCGTTCAGGGGGGGCTTCACGATTTTCGTTATCGGACATTATAATTTAAACACTCGACTGGCCTGAAACTGATTTTATGGCCAGCCTTTACTTAATCAACAAATATCCCGTCTTTTAAGGTTAGCATTCGGTCTGACATGTGAGCGAGTTCTTCGTTATGAGTAACAATAATAACGGTTTGTTCAAATTTTTCTCTTAAATAAAAGAATAACTCGTGCAGTTCACGTTTACTTTTTGTATCAAGATTCCCGGAAGGTTCGTCTGCCAGCAAAACCTCGGGGTCATTGATCAATGCCCTTGCCACTGCAACACGTTGTTGCTCCCCGCCTGATAGTTCACTGGGTTTATGATCTAAACGGTGCCCAAGATTAAGATAATTTAATAAATCTCTCGCTTTTGCTTCAGTTTGTTTTTTTGAATTTCGGGCGATGAAAGAAGGGATGCATACATTTTCCAGGGCGGTAAATTCAGGTAAAAGGTGGTGAAATTGAAAAATGAAACCAATGTTTTGGTTGCGAAACCGTGATAATGGAATTTCATTAAATTCACTGACTTCCATGTCATTGTATCTTACAGTACCGGAATCCGGCCTGATAAGAGTCCCCAGTATTTGAAGGAACGTTGATTTTCCTGCACCACTTGGTCCTACAATTGACACGATCTCACTTTTTTTGATTTTCATATTGATGCCTTTTAAAACAACAAGGCTACCAAATGTTTTTACTATGTTATTTGCCTCAATCATCCCCTGATATTAAATATTAACCAAATATATACAATATACACGATAAACAATAATATTCCTTTTAATCTTGTAAGGGTTCCCCCTTTTAAAGGAAGTATAAAAATAAATAATAATAATGAAATTCCCAACATAATAAAAATATCAAACCGTATAATCATCGGGTTTATGG
Organism: uncultured Candidatus Peribacteria bacterium; assembly: GCA_964346325.1. Taxonomy (GTDB): domain Bacteria; phylum Patescibacteriota; class Gracilibacteria; order UBA1369; family PNNO01; genus JAUVDZ01. The sequence continues at coordinate 2,901 of CAYFUK010000065.1, forward strand.
TTATATTTTCTACAATACTTGTAATCCCAAGAATAGCTAAAATGTTGAAAATATTTGAACCAATAATATTCCCAATACTGATATCCATTTCATTTTTGAATGCTGCCGCAATGGATGTCGCCAGTTCCGGGATACTCGTTCCCAAAGCCACGATTGAAATGGATATGATTCGTTCACTTATTCCCATTTCCCTTGCTATTTTTGTTGCTCCCGTGATCATGAAATTCGCACCACCCACCAGCCCAATACATGCAATAATAATGACAAGGATGGATATAAATAGTGAATATTGCGGCTTAAAAATTTTGTCTTTTAATGTTGCATTTTGTCTTCTTGATTTAAAAATTGAATAAAGAATAAAACCACTAAGCATTAATACAAAGATAATTCCTTCCCAGGTTTCAAGAACAAGGTTAAGAGAAAAGAGATAAAAAAGGACTGACGCAATCATCATAATTGGCCAGTCAAATTTAATGGTGGTGGGCTTCACGGTTATTGGAAGTACAATAGCACTCACGGCCAATACAAGAGCAATATTCGATATATTGGAGCCGATAATATTTCCCGTGGATATATCATGATGCCCCTCAATAGCAGCTTTAAGGCTCACGACCAATTCAGGGGCCGAAGTTCCGAAAGATACAAATATAACCCCGACTACTAATGTGGAAACTTTTAAGTGCCTGGCTAATGAAACACTACCTTTAACAATATAATTACCACTAAAAAACAGCAATACAAAACCAAGCACCAAATAAAATATTTCCATAGTTGCTTTGTATACTTAAAAGTTATAATAAAGAATTAATCATAAACATAAGCAGCAAAAGTATTTTAACCCTTGATATTTTCACCCATCTCATCAATATTTTTCTTAAAACCCGAAGCATAATCATCAATATTTTCTTTGATATCCCCCGTGTCTTTTGTGAAATCCGAAGTATTATGGTTTATTTCGTTCTTAATTTCATCGGTAGCTTTGCGGAATTCCTGCATGCCTTTACCTAATCCTCTTGCTACTTCCGGAATTTTTTTTGACCCAAACAATAAAAGGATGATCACCAGGATCACGAAGATTTCACCGCCGCTTATAAAAAGGAATTGGTTTACTTTAAATACAGTAGTAAGGTATATAATCAGCATAATGATATTATTTAAAAAAGTAAAATTAAAAAAACTAAGTATTCAACGAAATGAACACTGCAATTGTTTTAAAATATTCTTATATTTGCTATTGAAAATTTATTTATAAATAAGAATCCCAATAGGTTGCTAAATATATAAATTTATAGATATTTTAATATGATTCAAGCCATTATAACAATTTATCGCATGTGCGGGATGATTTTTGCGAGCCTTTCAGATGGTATAAAGTCAATGTTTTATACTCATGGAGAAAGCCATGCGGCCTTTTAAACATAAATGATATACAGATGAACCGAGCCATGACAAACAAGAGGACACACACGCGCATGATTATAAAAGGTTCTTCTACGCTGAGCTGCCGGATAAAAC
>CAYFUK010000066.1:0-4262 GCA_964346325.1 uncultured Candidatus Peribacteria bacterium
TTTTTATTTTATCGAAATTTTCATCCATAATAATAGCCATATGCGCTTTTTTAAGCCCTTCTTCAAAATCATCTTCGGTAATAACTCTGGCATCAAGATGATTCAGGCCTTCAAGAAGAGTTTTATAAACTTCGTTTTTTACGGATGTAACAAGGTAAATGATCGGAGTTTTTGAATTCAGCGATTCTTTTTGTAACTCCGCAGTGTCAGATTGGGTTTGCATGAATTGGGATTTTATTTTTATTTTTCATAATATTATAACAAAAATCAGGCAATTTTGCTATTTCTTATAATTGACATCTAAAGTGTTGATGATTTAATGTTATTGCCATGAAAAAGTTGGTTTTAGTAGATGCAAATTCAATAATTCACAGAGCGTTTCATGCTCTGCCCCCTTTCAAAACAAATGACGGAGAACTTGTTAATGCCGTTTACGGTTTTTGCTCAACAATGCTGAATATTTTGCATCGGATAAAACCCGATTACCTTACGGTGAGTTTTGATGTTTCCAAAAAAACATTCAGGCATAAAGAATATAAAGAATATAAAGCGAAACGTGTTAAGGCTCCGGATGAATTATATGAACAGTTTGACAGAATCCGTGAGATTCTTGATTTACTGGAAGTTCCGGTTCATGAAATGGAAGGTTATGAAGCTGACGATGTAATAGCAACTATTTGTGAAAAAGTTAAAGGTAAAGATATTAAAGTTTTTATTGTGACTTCGGATAAAGATGCACTGCAGCTTGTTAATGATAATGCGGTCGTGGTAAGCCCGGCAAAAGGCGGTAATGACGGCAGTGTTTATAATCCTGAAACCGTTGAAGAAAAATTTGGTTTAAAGCCTGATCAGATTATTGATTTTAAAGCTATAATGGGGGACGCATCCGATAATATTCCGGGTGTTCGGGGAATCGGAGCAAAAGGAGCTACAAAACTTCTGCAGGAATACAAAACACTGGACGGAATTTACAATCATTTGGATGAAGTGAAAGGTGCCATACACAACAAGCTTGAAAACCAAAAAGAAGAAGCTTATTTCAGCCAAAAACTTGTTCAGCTTGTTCATGATGTTCCTATTGATTTTGATTTGGAAAAAACCAAATACCATCCTGAGGATTTTGTGAAGGTTTTACCGCTTTTTGAGAAATTGGAGTTCAGGTCTCTTGTTGGCAGACTTCAAAAAATGTTTCCTGATTCGGCTGTCACCAGCCAAAATCCGGTGCAGACTTCCCTATTTTAAGTGTATACATAATTAGTTCAATTTGGCATAAATAAGCCTTGCATTTACATTTGTTTTTCTGTATATTCTTCGCGCAGGCTTAAAACTTAGGGGCCTTTTATATTAATATTTGTTTTACCAATGGCAAAATCACGCATTATTGCCAGCCTAGACATCGGGAGCTCTAAAATACGCACAGTCGTAGGTACTCTCGAGGAAAAATCACAAACTCCCAATATTATCGGCGTGGGTGTTACCCCGTCTGCCGGATTAAGAAAAGGAGGAGTTATTGATGTTGAGGAAGCAATAAACAGCATTTCGACTTCGCTTGAAGATGCGGAAAGAATGGCGGGAGAGCCTATAAATCATGTATTTTTAGGTATAGGTGGAAGCCATATAGAATCCATGAACAGCAAAGGTGTAATCGCTGTTTCACATGCGGGTAACGAAATTAGTGAAGACGATGTAGACAGAGTTTTGGAAGCCGCACAGGCGGTTTCAATCCCGAGTAACCGAAGAATCTTAAGGATTATTCCAAAATCTTTTACGGTAGATGAACAAAAAGGAATAAAATACCCTGTTGGAATGACAGGTATTCGTCTTGAAGTTGAAGCTCACATTGTAACAGGGCTTGTGCCTTCGATTAAAAATATTGAAAAATGTGTATTGCAAGCCGGTGTTGATATTGATGATATTATCCCGAGCTCGCTTGCGGCACCTGAAGCTGTTTTGACTAAACGTCAAAAAGAACTCGGTGTTGTTGTTCTGGATATCGGATGCGGTGGAACTTCGGTCAGTGTATTTGAAGAAGGCACTACTCTGCATACGGCGGTTCTGCCGGCAGGGGGAGAAAGTGTTACAAACGATATCGCAATCGGGCTCAGAACTTCAATCGATACAGCTGAAAAAGTTAAAATTGAATACGGAAGCGTTATTCCGGAAGATATAAATGACAGGGAAACAATAGATTTAAGTTTGGTTAGTAAAATTGACACGCACAAAGTAAGTAAACGGCATATGGCTGAAGTAATTCAGGCCAGATATCATGAAATATTTGTTCTTGCAAAAGATGAACTGGCTAAAATTCACCGCGACGGAATGCTTCCGGGTGGTATTATATTAACAGGTGCGGGTGTTAAAATGCCGGGAACAATCGACCTTGCACGTGACACATTAAATTTACCGGTACAAATCGGCTTCCCTCAGAATTTTGACGGAGTTGTTGATAAAATTGATGATCCGGCTTACGCAACCGCAATCGGACTTCTTATCTGGGGAACAAGACTCGAGACCCGTTCATACGGGTTTCATTTTAAAGGTTTCGGCCTTAAAAAAGCCTTCTCAGGCATTAAGGACTGGGCGAGAAATCTGTTGCCATAAATAAATCTTGACTTTTTGTAAAAAAATAAGCAGAATGATCCCCACTTCAACTAAATATATATCTCTAAATACCCATAAATCACATTTCAATGGAAGATAAATCACAATTAAGAAATTTATTCTCATCTAAAGCCGGTAACTCACAGAACACCTCTATTCCAAGCATAAGGCCACAGGAAGTTGTACCTGAAATGACTCCGGTGGCTTCTATTAAAGTTATAGGTGTAGGAGGCGGCGGTACAAACGCTACCAACAGAATGATACGTTCAAAACTTCAGGGCATTGAGTTTATTGCGGTAAATACAGACGCTCAGGCACTTTATCATTCGGAAGCTCCTACCAAAATTAATATCGGCAAGGCCACTACCAAAGGTCTCGGTGCGGGAAGCAATCCCGACATAGGAAGACAAGCCGCGGAAGAAAGTGCGGAAGAAATAAGAGAAGCAATCGGCGGAGCTGACATGGTGTTTATTACATGCGGTATGGGAGGCGGAACAGGTACGGGCGCCGCACCGGTAATCGCGGAAGTGGCGAAAGAACAGGGTATTTTAACGGTCGGGGTAGTCACAAGACCGTTCGCGTTTGAAGGCCACAGAAGAAAAACCCAGGCTGATGAAGGACTTGACAACTTAAGAGGCAAAGTAGACACACTTATTACTATTCCAAATGACAGAATTTTATCTATAATCGACAAAAAAACTCCGATCACCGATGCATTCATGGTTGTTGACGATGTATTAAGACAGGGTGTGCAGGGCATTGCCGACCTTATTACGGTACACGGAATGATAAATGTTGACTTTGCGGATGTTAGAACAGTTATGGAAAACGCGGGCTCGGCACTTATGGGAATCGGTTACGGCACAGGTGAAAACAGAGCTGTTGAAGCTGCCAAGGCAGCAATCGAATCACCATTACTTGAACTTTCGATTGACGGTGCCAAAGGCGTTCTGTTTAACATCACAGGCGGAAATGATTTATCAATGTACGAAGTTGACGAAGCCGCAAGAATTATTACCGAAGCTTCGGATGCCGAGGCTAATATTATATTCGGAGCGGTTATTAACGACTCATACACAGGCGAAGTAAAAATTACCGTAGTTGCAACCGGTTTTGATACAGCAGCGCGTGAAACCGCAAATTTCAGAAGTCATTCAGGTATAAATGCCAACTATACACCGCCTTCTACATCAAAACTGGGCGGCAATGCAGGTGTTGGCAGCGCGGGCATAGGTTCAAGATCAGGTTCCGGCTCGGGTTCCGGTTCGGGTTCCGGTTCCGGCGAATCACAACCCGTAATCAAAAACGCCGAAGACGAACTGGACATTCCGGCGTTTATAAGGAAGAAGATGAATTAGGGGTAAAATAATTATTCTAAATCTTTTTTAGCTATTATTTCACCAATTTCGGTTGTATATTTATCAGTCAACCTTGAAATAACCTCGTCGTATACTCCGGCATTAAATTCATAGTCATCCCACCAGTCAGGAACCTGATCCATACCAACACCTCCTGCGATAACTCTCGCTTCCGGAAATCTCCATGTCTCTCTCATTCTATTCAGGGACTCTTTGGCAACTTTTAATTTTACTTTCATTTTTTGCGGTTTATCTTTGTATGCATCCATTAAAGATTCTATTCTTATTTTGTAAATAATATCA
>CAYFUK010000067.1:0-4160 GCA_964346325.1 uncultured Candidatus Peribacteria bacterium
CGGCCCTTCAATCCCTGGAAAATCCCGAGTCAACAAAGCCAAAAGTTCAGTTTTTTGAAGGCGAGAAGGGTATGCGCGAAGCCTACGAGGATACTTTAACCTCTTCCGAATCCATACGCGCCTATGCGAATGTGGAGGATATGCATAAAGGTTTACCTAACTTTTTTCCTGAATATTATGACCGTCGCTCCGAAGCGGAAATTTTTATAAGAGCTATTTGTCCCGATAACAAACTTTCAATTGAACGTCATAAACACGACAAAGAGGAAATGCGCGAAATTAAGCTTGTAGATCACAAAAAATATGAATTTTCCCCCGAGCTCAATGTTTATGATGATAAGGTTTTAATTGCCTCATGGCAGGAGAAAATGGCGATTTTAATTGAATCCCGCGAAATTGCCGATTTGCATAGAAAAATGTATGACTTGCTCTGGGAGAAGCTCGGTTAAACAACACTGTGCAAATCGCTAGCTTTTTGCTAGCAATTTGCACAGCATCCGAATTCAACGGCATCTATGTCTTTTCTGCCTTCATCAAAGCTTGAGTAAACGCCCTGATCCAGCTTAAAACCGTTCACGTCAGGTTCGTAAGCTTTTTTGTTAAAGTACAGTTTTAAAAATTTGCCTTCGGATTTTTTAATTGTTTTGCCGCGTTTTAGCGAAATTCCTGCAATTATTTCAGGATGTTCCCGGCTTTCTTCAACAAATACCATGGGGTTGTCGGATTCGCTGAAAAAGCCGCCAAGGTCGTAATGGTCGAATTCGTATTGTTCCGGATCGTATTGAAGATGAAAGGCAAGTCCGAAAAACGGGTCCAGTAAGGCGTTTGCTTCAACCGAGATTATGTGCCGGGTTTCGGTTTCATGGTGCATAAGATTAACGAATCCCGCGCATCTGTTGTGAGTAAACAGGCCATAGCCCGTTACAGCTGTAATAATGATAATTAGGGTTAGTAATAATAGTTTTTTCATAATGATTTTGTAGAGGCGGCACTTTTAGGACGGATTGTATAGCCCCGTGAGCGCCGCCCTTTAAAGTTAATATGTAATTGCCCAGTTCGCTCCAATGTCGATTAGATCGCTTCCGTCTATTTGTCCGTCGTAAGTTGTGTCGATTAAAGGATCGAAACCGGAATCCGAAATGGTTTGTGTGTAGTGAAGTGCAAGGTTGTTTAAGTCGCGTCCGTCAACCCTGTCGGATCTGTTATTGTCGCCTTTTATGCCGCGGGAATCAGCTGACGCGGCAGTTGCGGGTGTAGATTCAAGTGAACCTTTTACAGTAACAACCCGGTACTCATAATTGTGAGTTGGTATTAAGTTGTTTGCGTCTGTGTAGCTTGTATCTGTTATATTTGCGATTTCCGTGAATGTTCCGGATGTACCAAGTCGCAGTATTTTGTATGAATCCGCGCCCGAAGCGGGAGCATCCCAGTTTAATGTGAGTTCGTATCTGTTTGTTCCTTCAATTATTGAAAGATTGGTAGCGGGGTCGATTGTCTGAGGATCTATTGTTACGGTGTCGGAATCCATGCTTACTGTTATGTCACCTGTTGTGTCAGATACAAAACTTGAAGTATCGAATGAGATAGCTGTTGAACCGGTTGCTATTGCATCGAAGTTAAGTGTGAACAGATCACCGGAACCACTGACTCCGGTTGCGGGGCTTGTTAATCTTGAATTGCCTATAATTGCTTTTCCCTGTGTTCCGTCTTCAAGACCTTCATTGAATGATGTCTGAACAGCTCCCGATTCACTTAAAAATGGACCTTCTGTTGCACCTGTATAAGCCAGAATCGAAGGATCATAAATGATATCGAATCCATAACTTAAGGCATCGGTTACATTTGTGATTGAAACAGTAAGATTTATGCTTTCGCCTTCAATTGGATTAACAGTTAAATCTTCAAGTAATATTTCGGTGCCTGTGGGAGCGCCGCTATAAACTGAATTTACAGCTCCGGGAGTACCTTCAACCACGCTGCTGTCAGCCCAGTTTGCCGAATCGTCGCCGTCAGCAAGCGGATCAATACGTTCCATTGTATATTTGTTCGTATTGTCCCCCGCGAACCATGCTCCGCCCGTGCTGTTTACCGTATCGATTGTCTGGGCAAGGTCATCTTTTAAAATCAAAGAATCGCCCGTATTACCCAAAGAAAGGTTAATCACGGAATCCTCAATTACAAAATAACCTCCCGCCAAAACAGTACCGTCTGAAATTGTGTAGATGTCGGCTCCGTTGTCGTCATCGATTGTCCATCCGGTCAAATCAATATCGGAACCGGTTGTATTATGGAGTTCAATCCATTCTTCGGTTGATGAAGCCAAAGTGCCCATCCAGGCTACCTCGTTTATAACAACGCTGCCGGGAGAAGCCGCGTTTGCAACGTTAATGATGCCCACGGGAAACTTAATCAAAAATAGTGAGAATAAAAGAATCCCGATCAAGAATTTTTTCATATATATTAAGGGTTAAAATTTAGTGCTTTTGCGCAAAAGCAGCCTCATCATATCCAAAAAAAATTAAGAAAGTTTAAAATTTTCCTAAAATTATTATTGATAATCATTGACATATTCAAGTTCACTATTTATATTTCAATACCCGGCCTTAATCTTTTAATTATGGAAAAAAGTTTCTTTAAATTTAATCCCGACAGAATTGATCCGGGAGATCTGAATCGTAAAGAGATTAAAGAAATATGTGAAGAAATCAGCGCAAGGCAATTTGAAGAGTTACCAAGACACGATCTTGCCACTGAACCCGAACAAGCTGTCAGGCAGGATCAGGATCTGGAACGCGCCACATCAAATTACGGACTTGAATATAATCCATTTCTAGTTGATAGAAACCGCATACAATTTTCCAAAGCTTTCGCCAGAATGAAAGATAAAACGCAAACAGTCACCACTCCAAGCAATCCTCATGTTTCAAATCGATTAACTCACACTCTTAGAGTTGCAAGTGTCGGCAAAACAATAGCAAGAAGTCTGGGGTTAAATGAAGATTTAACCGAAGCTATCGCCCTTGGGCACGATTTGGGGCATGTACCGTTTGGTCACGCAGGCGAGATTCATATGGCATCTGCAATGCTTTCTGTAAGATCTGATATTCTACGTGTATTAGGGGCTTTTAAGCATAATATGCAAAGTCTGCATGTTGTTGATCGGGTTGAAACCCGAACCGGGTTTGAAAAAGGCAGAGGATTGAATTTAACAGATCAAGTGCGTCATGGAATTTTATCGCATGACGGAGAAAGAGACCTAAAAGAATCAGCTCCGGACATGACCCTAATTAAAGATCCATCCAAATTAAGAGATGATATTAAAGATTATGTAAAAAAAATTATTAAAGCAACGCGATATAGAAATACAAAAAATGCAACAAATGGAGAAAAGGCAGAAAAAGCTTTTAAAAGTGCAAATACGGAATCTATAAAGCCGGGAACTCCTGAAGCCGCTATAGTAGCTATGGTTGATGTTTTAACTTATACACCTCAGGATTTTGAAGATCAGATCAGCCTTGGAGTTGTTAAACGTAATGAATTGCCTTTTTCTATTGCGCGCGAATTGGGAGAAGACGGAGCTTCAATGATTAACCGGCTTGCAGAAAATCTTATGGTTCACAGTTATGCGACTTTGGATACCGACAAGCCAAGAATTAAATATACCGAGAGGCTTGCCGAACTTGTTAATAAATTAAAACGAAATTTTTTATACCCGCATTATTATGAAGTTAATTCTCTGGCCGCTGTTTACGGAAAAGACGAACGTGTACTCCAGAGTGCATCGGATATACAGGAAAGATATGATTATCTTTTCAGAAGATTTTTAGATGCCCTTAAAGATCCCGGCAAACATAAGCATTCGCCTGTTTTTAATTATATGGATAAAAGATCCAATGTTATCTACGGAGCTAAAATGAAGGAAATTTATGGTGAAAGATTGAATTCAAAAGATGATGAAGCTTATTTGATTGCCTGCATTATGGATTTTATTGCAGGTTTTACAGACAATTACTTTTTTAAACTTTCCGATCAAAAATATAAATAAGAATAATACTTTTAATTGTTACTTAAAGGAGCTTTTGCTAAAATAATTACCGCTTTGATGTTTTTTTTATGTGCCGCGATAGCTCAGCCGGTAGAGCGTTCCCATGGTAAGGGAG
>CAYFUK010000068.1:0-3940 GCA_964346325.1 uncultured Candidatus Peribacteria bacterium
TACCCGTTATGTTGATGCTGGTTAAAATCGCGAATAATACAAGGCACTGGTTTAATAGATTAAATAAAATTCAGCAGATACATCACAAGATATCGGGTGTAATAAATACCGCCCGCGATAAACACAAAAGCCACAATATATCTCATTATTTTCTCGGTTTTTTTAACTATGTGAAAGGCTCTGCTCAGCTTTTGAACGCTGAAGGCTATCAGAAAAGAAAAAACGATCACGGGAAGCCCGGTGCCCAGAGCGAAAACCGGCGGTAAAAAGAGCCCGTCAACTGATTTTAAAACAAGCGGCATAAGCGCGCCGAAAAAAAGTACTCCGCTGTATGGGCAGAAAGCCAGCGCGAATAACATACCGAGGAATAAAGATCCCGCATATCCCTTTTTCGAAAGCTTCTCCTTAAGTTTTTCAAAAAAATTACCGCGTGATCCGATGTTTATTTTTATCACTCCGAGCATTACAAACCCGATAAGAATAAGGATCGGCCCCAAAACTTTGTCGCCCCATCCCTGAAAAATATTTGAAATCCGGAATGAGGAAAATCCGAAATAAATCAGCGTGGCAAGCAATGTATAGCTAATCCCCCTGCCAAGAGTATAAAAAAGACCGTTCAAAAGTGTATTTTTCGGGGTTTTTATTTCCTTTGAAATATACGCTATCGCCGTAATATTCGTTGTCAGCGGGCAGGGGCTGATGCTGGTTAATATCCCAAGTAAAAAAGCGGTTAAAAGCGGGATATTATAAGTGTCTATAAGTGAATTTATGAGTTCCATAATATATTGATTTGTTTACGTACCGAGCAATTGATTTAGCTTATCTTCAAAATACTCCATAAACCGCTCTTCATCGCCTATTAAACGCCAGACCCGAATATCTTCCCCTATATGGTCTTTTCCGTCCACAATGGCGTTTACGAAAAGCGACGAACCCCTTGCCTGATATTTTACAACTATATCATAATTTTCCCTTAATTCTCCGTTTATATCTTTAAAGACGATCTTTCCGTTTTTATATTCTTCGGGGAACTTTTGTTCGATTGTTTTTAAAGCAAGCTCACCAACTTTTATACATGACCAGCATTGCTGGGTGGCATGAAAATGAACAACTTCAATTTTATCCGCAACTATACGCGATTGATCATTTGCCGGGGAATTGTCTGCGGAAGTTTCCTCACTACTGCAGCCCGATAAAATAAATATCGTAATTAAAATTAAAAATAAAATAGAGGCTCTTTTAAAGAAATTCATATTGCATAATTAAATAATATTACCGAGAATCAATCCGGCTATTGTTGAATAAACGATTACCAAAAGAACATAAACGAATGTTTTTTTGTTTCCCAAAACTTTTCTTACAACCAGCATATTGGGCAAACTTAAAGAAGGTCCCGCCAAAAGTAAAGCCAATGCCGGCCCGTTTGACATGCCTTTTGCCATCAATGCCTGAAGAATCGGAATTTCAGTCAAAGTGGAAAAATACATAAAAGCGCCGAATACCGACCCGACAAGGTTGCCGACAATCGTATTGGAACCGACAAGGCCTTCAATAAGGGATTCCGGCAGAAGAGGCATGATAAAACCCGCGACAAAAACACCGATGAAAAGCAAGGGCAAGAGGACTTTGGCGAAGCCCCATGTTTCATTAAGCCATTTTTTCGCTATATGATCTTTAAATTTTAAAAGTACGATTCCGACAACGGCAAAAGTAAATAGCCCCATTGTCATATACTTCACAAATGAATCTATTTGCAGACCGTTAACAACCAAAATACCGACCATCAATAAAAAGAAAAAGGTCAGAGTGATATTGGAAATCCGGCTTTCTTCGGTCTCGGTCACCATAAATTCACCCTTCTTTACCTTTTCCCGGAAAATCAAAGACATGCTTATTCCAAGAAGAATTGAAAGAAATATTGCCGCGATAATTCGCGCAAGTCCGATATCGACTCCAAGAACACTTATGGTAAGGAACATGGCGGCGATATTTATAGCCGGTCCGGAAAATAAAAAAGTTATGGCCGGCCCAAGTCCCGCGCCTCTTTTTCTGATTCCCGCGAATAAAGGCAAAATCGTACATGAACATACGGCCAGAATAGAGCCCGAAACGGACGCTATACCGTAAGACACATATTTTTTCGCTTCATGGCCGAGATATTTGATTACCTTCTCTTTTTTTATAAACACGCCTATTGCTCCCGCTATAAAAAACGCGGGAACAAGACATGTTAGAACATGCTGGCGCGCGTATTCATTAAGCAGTTGAAAACCGGACAAAATCGCTCCGGTAAAAATCGCCGAATCCATGGGCATAAAATAAAAACCCAGAAACAACGCCAAAAGCAATATAAATATTTTAAGTTCTTTATTCATAATTTCTTAATCATTGTTTTCGATAACTTCTTTTAATTCTTCAATACCCGGCAGTTTGCCCGTCATTACGGCTTTTCCGTCAATCGCCAGGACAGGGCTGCTCATTACACCCATTTCAACGATTTTATCTATATCGGTTACGTACTCCACTTCCGCATCGAGATTCAGCTCATTCACAGCTTGCTTTGTAATCTCGTGTAATTTTTTACATGTCGGGCATCCCGAACCAAGCACCTGGATTTTCATAAATTTGTTGTTATAAAATTATTTAAAAGATGTGTTTTTTTGTGAATTTCTTTTTTGTTCGATGAATATATAACTTTCCGACCTTTCTGTTTTGAAATTATCAATCCCGCTTCTTTTAGAGTTTTTAAATGATGCGATACGAGATTTTGAGCGACCCCGAGCGATTCCCAAATTTCACACACGCATTTTTCACCCGATTTCAAAAGGCACAGTATTTTTAATCTGTTTGGTTCCCGTATTACATTCAAATAATCGAGAGCAATATTCAGGTCGGTTTGTTTTTTGGAGCCTCCTTTACAGCATGGGCTTGCCTTCATGTGACTCATGTGGTTAATGTGCTTAATGTGACGACTCTTATATCAATTTGTATTGATATATTATAGTATGACAAAAAAAGAGTCAACAAAAAAAGTGCAAACTTTAGAAGGGCTATGATTGTAGAAGTCTGTTTTTTTTGTCTTTGCACACGGGTTCGACTCCCGGCATCTCCACCAAATTTCACTTTTTGCCCTTTTGCTTTTCGGGCTTCGCCCGATTTGAGGTCTTTTTTTCGCCAGTTTTATTTTTTGTATTTCGCAAAGTGAAATGCGCCACTTGAAAACAAGTTGTGTTTGCCCCGCTCTCCCGTGCGCACACAACAGGGAAAATCCTATAAATTGTTTGACTAAATCGTAAATAATTCATATACTAACTATAAATGATTAAATGTAATATCACTATATCTTTATAATAGTAAAACTATACGATAATGTCAAAGCAAAATTCCACAATTGGCAATAATATAAAGAAATACCGCAAACTTGCGGATATTTCTCAAGATGTGCTTTCAAAAAGGGCAAATCTTGCTTTTCATACAATCGCCAAGATTGAAGCGGGTTCAACGCCCGATCCTCGAATAAAAACTGTTAAAAAGATTGCGGACGCTTTGGGCGTGTCGCTTGATGATTTAATGAAATAACTATGGCAAAAAATAATTCTACCCGCCTGCGGAACGGGCAGGCAAAAGCGGAAAAATTTGAAGTTCAGCTTTTCAAAGCTGCCGACAAGCTACGCAAACATATCAACGCTGCACAATATAAAGATGTAGTGCTTGGTTTGATATTTCTTAAATACATTTCTGATTCTTTTGAAGAATTGCACGCAAAAATCAGTCAGAAAAAAGGAGAATATGAATTTGCTGATCCTGAGGATAGAGATGAATATAAACAGGTTAATGTTTTTTGGGTTCCAAAAAATGCTCGCTGGTCTTATCTTTATTCACGATCAAAACTTCCATCAATAGGCAAGGATTTGGACGATGCAATGATTCTGATTGAAAA
>CAYFUK010000069.1:0-3920 GCA_964346325.1 uncultured Candidatus Peribacteria bacterium
ATCCCCAAATCCAGGCGGCGAGTAAACTTATTGTGAACAAAAGAATTATATTTAAGGGCAATCCCACTTTAACAAAATCGGTAAATTTATAATTACCTATCTGATACACGAGTGTATTTGTTTGATAGCCAATCGGTGTAAGAAAAGCTGTTGATGCGGCGAACATCACCACTATTAAAAACGGGAAAGAATTAAGCCCCATTTCAGCGGAAATTGAAAGAGCAATCGGAGCAAGCAGTATCACCGATGCATTATTGGACACAATCTGTGTTAACAAGGTAGTGATTAAATAGAATATTCCAAGCAAAACAATTGGGTGACTACCATGCGAAAATGCGGTTATATATTCGGTCATTAAAGCTATTGCGCCTGTTTTTTCAAGGGCTATGCCCAGCGGTATAATTCCGGCCAGCAAAAAAATAACCTGCCAGTTAACAGCTTTGTAACCTTCTTTCAAGCTTACAACCCTGAACAAAGTCATAAGCAAAACTCCGGTTAAAGCCGCAACCATAATAGGAACAATATTAAATGCCGCCAAAATTACAACAAGCAGAAGTATGCCTATGGCATATTTAACTTTGCTTAGCCTGTAAGGTCCGACAACTTCCCCAATATAAATAAAATCGTTACTTAACTTCATAATGTCGATTGTTTCGGGCGGAGCTTTAACAAGCAATATATCCGTGAATTTCAGAGGAACGGAATTAATACCCGTACGAATCTTTTTATCCGCTCTTTTTAAGGCCAGCACCTGTGCGTTATAACGATCGGTAAACCCGATTGAATTGATTGTCTGATGTATTAAAGAAGACCCTTCGGCCACCATAAACTGATCTATGGCATAATCTTTGCCGGTTTTTGTATACTCAACACCTGATTCAAGTTCTATCAAACCTTCACTGTCCGCCTGTAAAAGCTTAAGTCTTGTGCCGTGTATAGCAAGCACATCATCTGCCTCGATTTTTCTGGTTTCAAGATCACGTCTGTATACTTTTCCGTTTCTGGTAATGCTGAAAACCTCTATATCAAGATCTTTTAATTTGGACTGTTTGATTTTTTTGCCTATAAGTGCTGATTCGGGCGGAAGTATGGCATCCGCGTTATATTTTAATTTTTTATATGGATCCGTGATGTCGGTGTGACCTTCGCGTTTTGGAAGAAGATATTTTCCGATCGTTAAAAAATAAGCAACAACAATCAAAAATACAAATATACCAAGTTTAGCTATTTCAAAAAGATTAATCGGATCATATCCCGCTCTTACGTAAATATTATTTGCAAGGATGTTGGAACTTGAGCCCAGCAAAGTAATTGTTCCGGCAGCCATTGAAATAAAAGAGAGAGGAATTAAAAGCTGAGTTGCGTATGTTTTGGTTTTGCGGCTGATATCCATAACCATCGGAGCAAGGATTGAAACCGAAGGTGTATTGTTAATAAGGGCGCCCAAAGCGCTTATACCCGAAATCGTCAAAAGCTGATGAAAAAAAGTTTTAGCTATTTCAAGCACCTTTTCCGCCAGTATACGAACAACTCCCGATCTTTGAATGCCTTCGGAAATAATAAACATTGCCAAAACCGTTATTGTTGCGGGATTCGAAAATCCGCTTACAGCTTCTTCAGGTGTTACAAGGCCTGTTAAAAGTAAAATAACTATGGTAAAAACCGCAACAACATCAACCGGATACCTTTCGGTAGCAAAAAGTACAAATACTATTACCGTTATTACAATGCATAAAAATAAAGGACCTGAAATCATATTTTTTGTTTTTGTTTATTATATTATTATACTTTTATTCTTATTTTATGTCAATTTATCTTTTGACGTGCACATAAATCATGGTATAATATACGTAGTCATTTTTATTATTTAACTAAAACAAAAATGCAAAAAAAGGCTGTAAAAATGGAAGCATGGAAACTCGCGGCTATCATTATAGGTATTGCCGCTATTGCAGTTGCTGCAACCGTGTTCGTACAGGGGAGTTACTTTAAGGGGCAAATCATCAAAACCGACAAAACAATCGAGTCGGACATAGACATGGACATGGATATGGATTTGGCATTCGGCAATTTTGGTTCTGATATCGACAGACTAAAATCTGATATTGATGTTATGCAATTGAAAATTACTGACAAACACGCGGACAACTTTGTTGAAAAATTAAAAAGACTGCTTTCCGACAGCGATTTCGAAAGAGATATGGATGTTTATGTAGGTAACTTTATGGACAAAATTGACGCACTCAAACGTGATGTTGATTCTGATGTTCCTTTTGATGTCAGTTTTGAAAAACATATCGATATGGATATGGATGCTTTTATGATGGATCTTGGATTTGAAAAAACCGACGAAGATTTTCAAAAATTATTCAGTGACATGTTTAATCGATTAAAATCTGATATCGACATGGATATTGATGAAGGTACATCACGATTTGCCGAAGACTTTGATATTGCATTCGGTGATTTTGATTCTGATATAGACAGAATCATGGCTGATGCTACCGGAGAAGATATTGATGCATTAAAAGCTTTCAGTTCAGATATGGACAAATTAAGAATGGATTTTGATGAAGATGTTGATATGGACGTAGTGGACCTTGCTATTGAAAACTTTATTGATAGCTTTAACAAACTGGCTATCGATATGGATTTCGCCGACGGTAAAGTATTATAAAATCATGATTATCATCAAAAAGGCCTCGCAACTCTAAATGAATGCGGGGCCTTTTTTTAAGCCAATACATCTTCTTTTGTTGAATCGGCAACAAACAAAAAAGATTTATTTTTATTTTTCGGCAAATCCTGAATAAGTTTTATATCTTCTTTTGAAACGGCAACTATATGAATATCGCCCTGTGGAGCTTTGTTAACGGTGGACACCAATGGGTCGGTTGAAATATGAATACTTGTTGAATTTGGAAAACGCGCTTCGTAAACCAATTTTTTTAAATAATAACGTGCTTTGTCCGAATCTTTTTCATCAACACACATCCATAAATTAAGCTTGCCGGACCAATTACGGTAAAGCTGATAAGCAAGCAACATTCCCAGGTCAAACTTTCGGTCATCTCTAAATTTCTCTTTTATAACCTTTGGTGAAATCCATACATGTATATCTTTTTCCGACCCAAGGCCTGCCTCTTTATCTCTATGAAACAAAGCAACACCTGTTTTTTGTTGCATACATTTATTAAATATTTTTTTGAGATGAGTCTTCGACATTCGGTCGGATTTAAAAGGCAAAAATAAAATATTAGGGTGAAATACCTGGCTTGCAATAGCCTCAATTGAAAGAATAACGCCCTCTGCATATTCGTTTGTTTCAACTATCGAATAAGAAGTAAAAAGACCCTCCTTGGAAAACTTTTTAACCATTTCAGGTAATTCTCTGAGTTCTTCTTTAATTTCTTTTGTAGAAAGATTGTCGGCATCAGGGACCTTTTTCTTTTCTTCGAGTTTAATTCCGAGCACGGTCATTGTTCCGGTGGGGTAGCCGATTGCCTTTATTAAAGGAAAATTTCCGAGCAGAGTTCTTGTAAGAACAACCGGTACAAGTATATTCGGCTTCCATGTATGTTTTGTTGATTCGGGAAGCTTGATTATTTTTTTGGCCGCCCATTCGGCCAAAGTAACAAAAAGGCCCGAACGTAAATCCCCTTCTTTGGCTTTCAATTTTCTTTTAACAAGCCATGCATAAACCGCTATCAAAAATATAAGGGCTATTATGCCCGCTACCGGACTTATCACAAACATAAAAACAATCGAAGCGACAAATCCATATAAAGCCACAAACTTCGGAATCTTAATTCGCGGCCTAAAGCTTACCATTCCAAGAGACTGTTCAATAAAAACCGAGATATTAATTAATGCGTACGTTATTAAAAAGAACATTGTTAAAAGAGGCGCAATTGAATCAA
>CAYFUK010000070.1:0-3853 GCA_964346325.1 uncultured Candidatus Peribacteria bacterium
GGTGCTACAAAACAACCTTCTCAAAATCCTTCACGAACTAATGGTTAATTACCTATGGCGATATGAAGTCTTTAAATTTATGCTTGCATTAGTTAAATAATGATAATATAATTCATAGCGCACAAGGGGGCTTTTTAAAGCTACCCGTTAAACAACTATTTTATGCCAAAAAACTCATTTACAGATTACTTTGTTAACAGCTTCCAGGAACTTAGAAAAGTAAGCTGGCCAACAAAAAATCAAGCTATCAAACTAACAGCAATTGTTCTGGGATTCTGCCTGTTCATGGCATTACTGCTGGGTTTATTCGACGGGCTGTTCAGTTACGGATATAAATATTTACTCACTTTAACTTAATATGGCTAAACAAGCTGCGGGAACAGGACGACACTGGTATGTTGTTCACACTTACTCGGGATACGAAGATGCTGTGCGTGAAGCACTTTTACAGCGTCTCGAAACAATGAATATGCAGGATTATATTTTTGATGTTGTTGTTCCCAAAGAAACTCAGATTGTTATTAAAAAAGGAGAACCGACCACTGAAGAAAAACGAATTTTCCCCGGTTATGTAATTGTAGATATGATAGTTACCGATGAATCATGGTATGTAGTAAGAAACACACCAAATGTAACCGGATTTGTGGGCTCGGGTACAACGCCTGTTCCGGTTAGCGAAGATGAATGGAAGGTTATTGAAAAACATATGGGCAAAGAAGAACCAAGATTTAAAATTGATTTCAGCATTGGTGATACAGTTACTGTGCTTGACGGGCCTTTTGCAAATTATGAAGGTGTAATTAATCAGATTGATGAAGAAAAAGGTAAAGTTAGTGTGATGATCACGATATTTGAGCGTGAAACACCTGTGGAACTGGACTTTACACAAGTTAAGAAGAAATAATGAATAAACTTACCGTTGTATTTATAGTGGTTACAATAATTGTTGTCGTTGTTTTGGGCACTCTGCTCGGAATACGTTTTTTTACCGACCAAAACAAAGAACCTTTACCTGAAACAACTCAAAATGAAGAACATACTCAACCGGAACCAAAAGAAGAGCCGGAGCCGGAGCCGGAGCAAGAGCAAGAGCCCCAAGCGGATTTCCCATCTATTGTATCACCATTTGAAGATGAATCTACAGAACCGATTTCTTCAAATATTGATATCACAAAAATCATTGAAGCCGGCTATGATATACCGGATCTTTTAAAAGAAGATTTCGACGGAATAATATTCGAAAGTATAGACATCAGCGATTATAATGATGAAAATCATTCAAAATTTATAGTTACGGAAGCTGAAGAATACGCAGGTACAATTATTGAATTGATTTTCCCCGACTCCGGTATATCAAGTGAGGTTTATGCTTACGTTAAAACAAAAATTGAAGGTCGTGAGGCTTTTGAATTGAACGAAACAAATCAGTACGGAAATTCTTCATTTTTTGCTAATCATGAACAGGAAAAAAATTCTGTATTTTTAGTTGTAAAGAAGGCAAAGCGCTTGTATACTCTTCACTACCCGGCTAAAAACCACAATAAAATGAAGAATTTAATTAACTTATTATAAAATGGCTAAAAAAGTATTAACAGTTATTAAACTACAGATTCCGGCTGGTAAAGCCAATCCCGCTCCACCGGTGGGTCCTGCGCTTGGTCAGCATGGAATCGATATACAGAATTTCTGTACTCAATTCAATAATCAGACAGGGCAAATGGGTGATACAATAGTTCCTGTTGAAATCACTGTTTTTGAAGACAGATCTTTCACATTCATAACCAAAACTTCTCCGGCTGCAGTGCTTATTAAACAAGCAATTAATCTAAAAAAAGGTTCGGGTGTTCCGAATAAGGAAAAAGTTGCAAGCATTAAAAAGTCTCAGCTTGCAAAAATAGCTGAAGAAAAAATGAAAGATTTAAACGCTAACGATGTTGAAGCGGCAACCAAAATTATAGCGGGTACGGCAAGAAGCATGGGAGTAACTGTTGAAAAAGGTTAAAAATTTAAATATGAATACGGACAAAAGAAGCAAACTATCAATTATCAGATTTATATATTTATATCTGATTACTGCCATAACATTTATTGTTTTTATTATTGGAGCGGTAAATATTGTTGATCAATCACTTAAGTCTTTTGTTTTTAATGTTGAAGAGTATGATTATGCCAGACCTGTTGTTCCGGCAATCGAATGTGAAAGATTTCTTGAATCAGATGATGAGCAGGCTTATCGGGACTGTCTGGATAAACAAAAATTAACAGAAGAACCAAAGGAAAAATCAAAGTTCACCAACCAAGCGAAAAGAAGAATTTCAGTTGGTATTGCTCAGGTTCTTGTTGCACTGCCTTTATGGATTTTTCATTGGAGAATCATCGAACGAGACAGGCGCGAACGTAAAAGCAAAAAATAGATTTTATTTTTAGTGGGAGCGGACAAGATGTCTGCACCATTACCACTTAACCCCATACACTATGAAACGTAGTAAAAACTACAAAGCAGCAATAGAACTGCTTAAAGAAAAAGAATCATACAACCCGGACGAGGCTGTGTCGCTACTTTTACAAACAGCAAAAACCAAATTCGATGCATCATGTGAGATACATATGAATCTTGGAATTGATCCTAAACAAGCTGATCAGGCTTTAAGAGGTACCATGAATTTACCGCACGGCACAGGTAAAAAACTTAAAGTGGCAGCTTTTGTTCCTGAAGATAAAGTTAAAGAAGCAAAAGATGCAGGTGCAATTGAAGCAGGTGCCGATGACTTAATTGAAAAAGTTAATGACGGCTGGACTGATTTTGATATTGCTGTTGCAACACCCGATATGATGAAAAATATAGGTAAAGTGGCAAAAATATTAGGTCAAAAAGGGCTTATGCCAAACCCAAAATCAGGAACCGTAACACCTGAACCCGGCAAAATTATTGAAGAACTTATGAAAGGAAAAATCGAATACCGAAACGATAAACTGGGTAATCTGCATAATATCTTCGGTAAAGTATCTTTTGGTGAAGCAAAATTAAAAGAAAATCTTGAAAGTTATATTAATAAAATCATGGAAATAAAACCGTCAGGAATTAAAGGCACTTATATCAAAACAATTACACTAACTACAACAATGGGTCCCGGAATAAGGCTGGATGTTAACAGTCTTACTAAATAACAACTTCAGAGTTCTTATTGTCTTCAAGCTCCAGAGCTTTATTCAGAGCTTTTAGAGCCACCTCAAGCTGTTTGTCATCAGGTTCTTTTGTTGTAAGCCGCTGAAACCATAAACCCGGAGCAACAGCCATTCTCATAAATTTATTATCTGTGTGTTTTGCACTCCATTTTAAAAATTCATAAGAAACACCTGCAATTAAAGGTAAAAATGCCAGTCTGCGTGCAAAATGAACTAAAAAATCAGGATCACGAGGCAATAAAGTGTAAGTTAAAACACTTATCATAAAAACAATCAAAATAAAGCTTGTTCCGCAGCGAGGATGAAATCTGGATTGTGTTTTTGCATTTTCAACATTTAATTCAAGGGCTTTTTCGTATGTATAGATTGATTTGTGTTCGGCCCCGTGATATTCAAAAACACGCTTTATGCTTGGCATTAACGTTAAAATCCAAATATAAAAAATAAAAAATGAAGTTTTTAATGCTCCGTCAATCAGATTATATAAAAATGACTGCCTTAAAGGTTCATAAAAACCTGAAATCCAGTCGGTAATCCATAACGGCAAAAACTTAAATAAAAATATACTCATTGCTATTGCAAAAATAAACGAAAACACCATCATTATTTTTTCAATCAACTTTTCTTTCGCAGTCATATCTTCACGTTTTTTGCCTTCTTCTTCCTC
>CAYFUK010000071.1:0-3769 GCA_964346325.1 uncultured Candidatus Peribacteria bacterium
AATCGTCCCACCGTTTTTAAAACAAGTTCAACATTATCACTTGAAACACCGAAATTATGAAGCATATGAGCTCCGAGTGAATTGGTTTGATTGAGAACACCAATTAATAAGTGTTCTGTTCCAACATAATCCAGGCCGGCAAATTTTGCTTTTTCCTGAGCTACAATAAGAGCCTGTTTTGCTTCTTTTGTAAATTTATCGAATTTTTGCGAATTATTTTCCATTTCAAGAAGTTAAGAAATTTTTAATTATGATTCTTTATATTTTAGCATAAAATAAATGATTTTTGAATTTACAAAATGCTATTTTTGCTTTACTTATAGGTAAAATTATGTTGTATAAATTAATTGAACATCCATATAAGCAATTAGCACTCATGACTTGATATTATAATTCCTGGATGCTCGCGGCCATATCGATAATATTTTGTTCATATTCGGTTCCTCCGTGCACCTTATATAAAAGCCCGTCATCACGTTCAATATAAATTGCGACGTTACCTTCTTCATATACTTTTACTCCGGAATGACTTCCCACTGAAACAGTTGTGCCTGAAGGCAGATTTTCTGAAACAATATCAATACTTACAAGTTCATTACCGTTTTCAACCGGTTCATTGCTGAATCCGTAATGATGTACTGTGTCTGCTCCGCCGCTTGTTCCGCTAAAATACCAGCTTGAAGGATATTGAGCATTAAATTCATACGGGGAACTTTCAAAATATCTGTAGCCTTCTTTAACTGTTGCTGTTTCTTCAGCACCTGAATCAGTTAGGCTGAGTACTGTTTTTTCTTCGGATTCTACAGGGTTTTCACCATCAACCCGTTCCCATGATGTTGTTTCGCCCGGTTTAAAATAACCAACAACATCCGTTGATAATCCGTTACTCTGATCATAAGTCAAAAGTAGTCTTCTGTTTACGGAACCGTCCGTATACTCAACATATACATAGTTCGGATCAACAAATTCAAAATTAATTGCATCCCAGGTTCCCGACTCTGAAGCTTCCGGTGCGATTGAATCAATTGTTTCATTTATATACTGCGCTATAACTCCATAAGAGCTGCTTGAGGTAGCAGTGGTTTCTTCAGCGGTTGTTTCTTCAGCGGTGGTTTCTTCGGTGACCGGTTCAGTTCCTTCTTCTATTACAGGTTCTTCAGTCACTTCTTCAGCGGTTTCCGGTTCTCTCAGAGGGGGCAGATTTTCATCTTCTTCCTCTTCTTCCTCTTCCGAAAATCCGATAAATCTGAAAGTGGAAAGCATACTGAAGAAAGTGTTTCTGTTATTTAAAGTATCTTCGTTATCGGTACCTATAAAACTGTATACATAAATATATTCGCCTCTTGCCAGCCATACATTTATTTCAAGTTTATTTTCACTCTCCTTTTTTAAGCCTTCCAATCTATCGGTACCAATTAAACTCTGAGTATAACCAAGTTCAAGTAATTCATCAGCCTCCGATGGTAATTCAAGATACTTTTCCACTGATTCTTTTTCCGGATTCGGTACCCTTTTTATTACTATATAATCGGGATTTTCGATTTTATCATCAGATGCCGCGAATATTACTTCGTCATCTTTCTCCTCAACTTCCCATGAATCCAGATAAGTCATACTAAAGCCTAAATCCGCATTTCGATATTCCTGTTCATTGCCTTGTTCGGCTTCATCTTCAACAAGATCAATGCTTTTTACATTCATAATGGTTTCTGCGTCGGGAGTCTGTTCAATCACTCCTCTGACTTCAATTTTTTTATTCAGATATTTTTCCTGATTCAAATCCACGTTGTCACTGCGCAGTCGGATTGTATGGCCTCCCGAAACTTCAAGTAAGTGTGTTCCTTCACCAACGGACATACCTCCCAGGGATTTAAGGATTCCTATTCTTTTTTGTTGTATTTGTTCTTCTGCAAGTTCATTTCCGTCAGCACTTTCAGTGGGTCCGCAGCCCGTTACCGCAATGCCGAAAACAAAAAGCATACAAAGAATAAGACCTTTCGCAAGAAATGATCTGAAATTCATAAATAATAGATTAAAGAGTACATATTAGTTGTGCTTAAGAAGCAAACCAAATTATATCATTAGTCTATTGTTTTTGTAAATTCATAACCAAGATGTTCATAAGCTGATTTTGTTGCCAGCCTTCCGCGATGAGATCTTTCAAGCATGCCGATTTTTAATAAGTAAGGTTCATAAACCTCTTCAACTGTGCTTTGTTCTTCAGAGGTAGCCGCCGCAATTGCACTTAATCCAACAGGGCCTCCGTTAAATTTTTCAATAATAAGTTTTAGAATATCCCTGTCGGCCTGATCCAATCCGATTTGGTCGATTCCAAGGGAGGCAAGCCCTTCTTTGGCGGCTTTTAAATTTATAATATTAAGCCCTTTAACTTCAGCAAAATCACGTATACGCTTAAGTAAGCGGTTTGCAATTCTGGGAGTTTGTCTTGAGCTTTTTGAAATTTTATCGGCGGCAGAATCCTCAATTTTAAAATTTAAAAGATTGGCTGTTCTTTTTATTATTTCAAAGATATCTTCATTTGAATAAAAAGCTAATTTAAATATATTTCCGAATCGGTCACGAAGTGGTGAAGATAAAAGGCTTACTTTAGTTGTTGCACCTGTTAGGGTAAACCTTGGAAGATTAAGCCTTACGGATTTTGCCGATGGCCCCTGGCCAATAATTATATCAATCCCAAAATCCTCCATTGCCGTATAAAGAACTTCTTCTATTGCGGGCCTTAGCCGGTGAATTTCGTCTATAAACAAAATGTCATTCTCTTTTAGATTTGTTAATATTGCCGCCAAATCACCCTGTTTTTCAAGAGCCGGACCTGAAGTCATTTTAATGTGAACACCCATTTCTTTGGCGATTATATGAGCAAGAGTTGTTTTACCCAGTCCCGCCGGTCCGTGTAGTAAAATGTGATCCAAAGGCTCCTCACGTTTTTTCGCCGCTTTAATTGCTATATGTAAATTTTTTTTAATTTCATCTTGACCAATGTACTCGTTGAAATTTTTTGGTCTTAAACTAAAATCGTGAATTACTTCATCATCATTATTGTTTTTAACGGTTTTTTTTATTTCCCCTTCTTCTATCATAGATTAGTTTGTGACATTTGCCGCGGCCGTATTTGTATTACATAAATTAGGTCTGCAGAATTCTATATGGCCGGTTAAAAATTTTTTAATACCTTCCGGATCCGGTGCTTCTGTGAATATAATAGTTGCTTTTGATGCTGCTGTTTCAATTCTAACCACACCATAATCAAACAAATAAATTGCGGAAAGTATACCTTTTTCTTGTGTGTGTATATCCTGTACATCACTTAGCAATGCTTCTCCTTCGTCTCTTTGCGACAGAACCTTCCAGTCAATGTGCAGAATACGCTTATTTGTTACAACTATCTTATCAAGCCAGTAAATCAATGCCAAATAAATAATAACAAGACTAAATAAACCAACAATAATCAATATTCCGATTATAATTTGTTCGTATGTAATTGATGAAGAAAAAAGATACAAGAAAAAGAAAAACGGCAGACTTGCGCTTATCGCTTTTATTATTTGAATAATAAAAGGGAACGGATGATGATGATAAATTTTTATTATTTTTTCTCCTCTTTGAAGTTGCATACTTTTAGATTAAAATACCTAATGATTTAAATAGCTCTTACTATAACATATGCTTTTAAAAAGTCAAATCATTTGTCTGTAGGTAATTATCCAGAAGACAGTGGAGGTATAATGAAAATACTGAAGAATATCAA
>CAYFUK010000072.1:0-3726 GCA_964346325.1 uncultured Candidatus Peribacteria bacterium
GCGAGCGGCCGAGCTCGATCGTGCGGGACTTCGTGCGCACGGCTTCGGATTGGATAAAAAAAGACAGATGCGATTATTTGAGAAATATCGAGCTACAATTAAGAAACGATTTTTATGAAAAAAATGTTGGCAAAAAAGATAATATATTAATAGAAAAAATTGATGAAAAAGGATTTGCAACCGGTTTTACATCAAATTACCTTAAAACACGTGTTCATTCCGATGTGAAATTAAATGAAATAATTCCCGTAAAGCTTGAAAAGGTAACAGAAGATATCGAAATGATCGGCGAATTATAATCCGAGACTTTTCCTTATTTCTTCAGCTTTGGCCTTATCTTCTTCACCTTTACCTTCCTGCTCCTGTGCGATTTCAAGGTCGCGCCATTCTTCATAATGCTGCTTTGCAAGTTTTTCAAGCTGGGGAACATGCTTTTTGGTAAGCTGGGCAAACTTCTGTTTTTCTTCCTTGAAAATATTCATTAATTCATCAATCTGCCATTGTTTAAGCTTTGGAATTGCATCAATAATCCGCTTTTTTTCGATTTTGGAAAGTGAAATCGAAGATGCCAGTAAAAACAAAAACTCATCATCATCAAAATCGGATTCAGGATGCGGCGGTAATTTAAGCTTAACACCATCGGTAAAAAGCTGGCCCAACTGAAAATTGGCGGGAGTTTTATCTTCAGGTTCCGAAGGAGGGTTTGAACCCATATCCTGTGCGCCCGGCATACCGGGAATTCCCGGCATTCCCGCCGGAGGCGGTGTTGCCCCTGATGGGGGTGTGGGAGGAGGTGGAGGGGTCGGATTGTTTTGATTATCGTTATTCTGATTCATAATTTATTTATTTAACGTAGTATATTATAACTATTTCCACTTGATAGAGCAACCCATTGAAGGATTCTGCCTTTCAGATACCTTTTCGTCATTAATAAGAGCTTTAAGCGCTTGTTTTAGTTCACGCTTTGTTACTTCGTCTTCATGCTGCCAGTTATCATCAATACGTCCATGATATGCCAGTTTGCGATCTTCATCAAACACAAAAATATCCGGCGTACACTGCGCTTTATATTCCCGGGCGACTTTCTGACTTTCATCACGCAAATAAGGAAAATTCAATCCCCACTTTTTTGCATATTCCGACATTTTCTCATAATCGTCTTCCGGGTAATTCTCACTGTCATTGGAATTTATTCCCACAAACTGAACACCCTTATTCTTAAATTCTTCCTGCAGTTCAATCAGCCTGCCAATTACAGCCTGTACATAAGGGCAATGATTACACATAAAAATAATCACCAAAACCTTTGCATCCGAATAATCATTCAAACCATGTTTGGATTCATCAATACCCCGGAGTTCAAAATCATTTGCTTTTGTACCGAGCGGCAAGTTTTTTGATTCAAGTAAAACCATATAAATATTGGTTAAGGTATAATGTCGATATGTTTTTTCCTGCTACGGTAAAAAAGAATTTTGTATAACAAATATAAAACAAATATTAATAATATAAAAATCAAATACCAATAAGCAAAAATAAGAGTTGAAAGAGCTACAATTAAAAATCCCATTAGTATAGCCGCTCCCGATAACAATAATATCACAATCGGGCCCAATTCCGGTAATATTTCAAGTAATTGCATTATCGGAAGTATAAATGCAATTACTCCGAAAGTTAAAAGTCCCCATGCAATCAGTCTTAAAATCCACCAGTCAGAATGAATTAAATTTTTAAGTTCAGATTCAAGTACTTCATTTGAATAATTCGAAATTGCGAATATTTCGCCGCCTTCCATTACATTGTCATCTATTCTTCCCACTACAATAAGTTTTTCATCCGCCGGTACGCCGTAGACACTTTGCCTTGTTGTTTCGGTTTCATTAACGGAAATCTCTTCGAGATCGAAAAATTTCAATGCCTGAACCGGATGCACAACATAATCACCTATCTTAAAATCGAGTACGGTTTTATCAATACGTACCCGGGTCCATTGATCATCTATCTTTTCTTCATATACTTTTTTATAAAACAACAGATTTTCATCCGCTCCCTCAGCCCGGAGCAAAGCCATAACTTCAGGCTTACCGCTTATTTTTGCCATTCCGTCAGCCAGTTCAACATCTTCCGTATCTATTAAAGGCAGCCATCTTATCTGATTAAGGTTATGATAAAGCCCTTCCGCATAACCTAAAGTAACAAATGCAATTACAGTTATAATTAAACCAAGTAATATGATGCTTAAACTTTGTGTAAACCTACTGTCTTTCATGCTTGAATTTTGTTAAAGATTCGCAGCTTCAACAGCGATTTTTGCCAATTCCGCTCTTGTTATAGACCGATTCGGCTCAAATAAGTTATTACCCATGCCTTCAACTATATTCAACTCTTTGGCTTTAGCTACATATTTTGCATACCAACGGTCAAGTTCCACATCATCAAAAGGTTTTACGGTTATATCGGGAATATCAACATTCATAATTTCGAGAACCACTTTTAATGCTTCGGCTCTTGTGATTTCACGGCCCGGATACAAATATCCTTCATCTCCTTCAACATAACCCTGCTGATGAGCTTTACTCACAACATCACAAAACCAGTCATTTGCATCCATATCGGGAAAAACATCCAAATGACAACTTGTACCGCCTATTCCGAATGCAAGCATTAAAATTTTAATTGCCTCTGCTCTGTAAATATTTCTGTTAGGTTCATAATTGCCTTCACCGTCACCTTCAACAATACTCATCACACGAAGTTTTTCAATATATTGTTCTCCCCAATGACCGTCAATATCCAAAAATTCATCAACTTTCGGGTCAAGAACAACATTCCATGGGCCATAAACAGCAACCACCTCTCCGCATGCCATTGTATCCGAAACCGTATAAACACACATTCTGTAATAAGTAAGCTTATCTTCGGCTTCTTCTTCATATCCGGTTGCGGTTTTACTACTCAATACATAGTCCTCTGACGGAATGCTGTTTTCAGTGGATTTAAAAAGCTTAAAATTTTCAAGGTCGGATTCTTCAGGCTCATCCCATGTAATTTGCAGTAATCCGTCAGAAATAAAACCGGCGGTTATTTCAATGGGAATCACATCATCGGATTCCGTATAAGTGTTGCTTGCAAATACCGTATGCGAAAAAAGCATTACAATAAAAGTGAAAATAAAGATTTTTTTCATTTTAATCAAAGTTAATCATCAATCTTAATGATTATACCATTTTTAATAAAAATTTTAAGTTTTGTTAATAATTTACCGATAAGATTTTTGCATGTTTAAAAAATTTTTAGAAATACTGTTTCCAAAATCATGCATTAATTGTTCTAAAGAAGGCGAATTAATCTGTGAAAATTGTTTCAGGCGAATAAAAATCACTAATCCAAAACTTAATAATCCTAATTTTATTGAACTTTTTGTGCCATGCTATCTTCATCAGAATCCTGTTTTGCGTAAAGCGGTCCACAAACTCAAATACTCATTTTACAAGGATATCTCAATACAACTTTCTCTGCTCTTTTCCCACATAACACTACCTGAAAATGCTTATATAGTACCTGTTCCCCTTCATAAAAAACGTTTTAAATATCGGGGGTTCAATCAGGCCGAAATACTCGCACAAAACATTAACCGGCCATCAATACGATTACTCAAACGTATTAAAAACACTAATGCACAAGCACAACTTTCCAAAGATCAAAGACAAAAAAATATAAAAAATT
>CAYFUK010000073.1:0-3686 GCA_964346325.1 uncultured Candidatus Peribacteria bacterium
CCATTGATAATGTCAAATAAAACAAGTCCCTTAGAAAAACGTATGAGCAGACTGTGAAAACTCCGGTCATTCTGCTTGTTTCGTGAATGTTCGCCTTGTTTGTCGGAATTTTTCTTGTTCTTTTTCACGACTTTTGGGTATACAGCTGGGAGTCGTTATTACCGTCATTGGATGGGCCGCGTTAATTAAAAGAATTTTGCTTCTTCTTATACCCGGCCAGATGATGGACATGTCGAAAAATTGGTTTAAGAAAAGATACTTTGTGGCTTCAGCCGGGGGCGTTGCGGTTTTATCGGGCGTACTGCTGCCCGCATTATTAGCAATTAGAAATAAGTACTTGGCAATTTAAATAACTTGCTTCTTTGAAGGAAGATGCACGTAGGTGTTTGAAAGACTTTTTTTTTCATTTTTCATGACCGTTCCGAAAGTTGCCGGTTCTGTTGACCCGAGTACCTGCGAGCCAAGGCCGAGAACATGTTCGTCGAAACGGGAATCATATTTATGCTCTTGACCCGCACCGTATGAAACCTGCCCGAACTCGGATCCGCCCATTGTAATTGGCTTGTTTGAGGTATTCTGTATTCTTTTATACATTCTTTGTGCAAAATTCGCGGTATAGCAGGAGCTTATTATTATTATCGGGGGCTTTTCTTTTTCAACCGGATCGTTTTTAAAGTTCTCGTGCCTTTGTTTTAAAGCAAGCGCCAAATCGGCGGGTGTTAATGTGAGTTTAAGGCCTTTTCTGCTTATTAAATCAACCGATTTTCCCGAACCGTGTCCTGCGTAATAAAACGTTAAAGGCGGTTGTGTGTTGGCGATTCTATCTACAAGCTCTTTTTTGAATTCTTTTACTTGCTCCTTTGTGGCCCCGCATCTTAACGCTTGTACACTTTCGCTTTGTTCGTTGATTGCAGTAAGCGTCCCTTTTTTCCCGAAAACATTTTTACCGCTATATTTTTCGTTCTGGGCAACATGTACAACATTTCTCCCCTTAAAAATATACTTGTCTTTAAGCTTATTTCTTTCTTCAACAATACGGTTAAGTTCTTTTTGCACATTTTCTTTTGTAACCGGAAGCCCGTCGGTATAAAGATTTCGTGCAATCATCGCCCTTGCCTGAACAGGCTGCAAATCAGAAGTTTTTGGAACTTTAATCCATTCGGGCTTTACTTTCAATATATCCTGCAGTCCCTCGTCCTCAAGTAAAGTCCCTCGCATTTTACTTGAAGATCTAAACTCAAAATAACCTGATGCCGCTGCTTTAATATTTTGTTCAAGAAATTTATCTGCAAATTGCCTGCAGTCTTTTATTTTACCTTTTAATATTTGGATTTGTTCATTTGTAAGATGTCCGGCGATAATTTTTAGATTTTTTTCAGACATATAATCCGAAGGTTTGAGGCTTTGAAAAGCAACCTTTAAAATTTCGTCTCCCGCCGATTGAGGAATTTTTCCTATAAGCTTGGGTAAATTTTTATACACAAGCATGGGGTTTGAAGTAGCTGCAGTTAAAAAAGCCTTGCCGGATTCATCATATTTTAAAATGGTGTCAATGTTTTTGAACGCCAAATCGGGATTTGCAAACACGGCGGTGTTAAGAAGATTTGAAGCCTCTTCTTTTGGCAGTTCACCCAGGATATCCGGCCTTTTGAAGGCTGTTTCGGGACTGTTATTTATTGCAATCATTAATATCTGAACTGAATTTTCCATTTCTTTAAATTCATAAAAAGCATCGAGAACCGCGTCTGCGTTGTTTGTCTTTAAAGCGGCCTGCATTAAAATATCGCTGCATCCTTTTATCCCGATAAATTTTTCCACCGAATAAAAAACCATGCTGACATCCGTCATAAAGGAAATTGCAGTTTTGATTACTAAACTCGGGTCATCTACATCACTGTATTTATCAAAGTTTACAATCGCGGCATCGGGATTTTTGATAGCGGCTATTGCAAGCACGTTTTCTATTCCCTGTACGCTCTTTAACTTTTCATCCACATTCCTGAAAAATTCAGCTGTGTCTTCCATCTGCTCAATTGCCGTCAATAAAACCTGTGAGGCCTCGGGGGATTTTTTATACCTTGAAAGATGTATAAAGGCGTCGTCCCGGTTTTTTTCAGTTGCAAATTTTAGAACATTAACCGCCCAGGGCATATCCGCGTACTTGTTAAAAAATTCGAAAGCCATTTCGGTTTTGTCCATTCTTGATATTGCATTTTCGAGTATGTCTTCCGCCCCTTCTACATTTTTAAATTTTTCAACATAATGAAAAGCCAATTTTGGGGATTTTGCCGTCGCGCGCTGTAAAAGATCCTTGGCGTACTCGGGCTGCTTGTTTAATTTATCTCCGAAGGCAAAGGCATATTCGTGCTTGTTATTAAAAGCTTTTTCAATTACTTTTTTGCCCCAGGGCTGTTCAACAATTTTGTCGTAATCGCGGAAACAGACACCCGGACCTTTTTTCGCAGCATATGAATAATGTTCGTATGTTCTTTGCTCGGATATTCTGCTTAAGCCCACTTTACGCATTAAATCACCCGCGGATTTTATATTAAAACCCTTGAGCAGGTCTTTTGCGGCCTCAGTTCCTCCGAGTTTGTTTGAAAGGATCGCCACCACATTTTTGTATATTTGCTGTTTTTCGGCTGCAGTGATTGCAAGATCCTGTGTTTCCTTGTTGGTGAAACCTTTCTTTACTGCTTCTTTGACTTTCTTTTTGAGTTCATTCTTTTCCTTTGTTTTTTCATCAACCTTTTCTTCCAGATCCTTCACACGTTCGGCCGGCAAAGCTCTTTCGACGCCTTTTTCAATTTTTGCTTTGAATTTTTCTCCCCCGGAGGGACGCTCGGCCGGCATATTTAAAGGTTATTCAGTTTGGATTCAAGCTCCTTGAGCCTTTCTTGATCCTTTTTCCCGCTGCGCTCTTCAAGAACGTCACGAAAAGCATCCAAAACAGCGCGAAGAAGCAGGATTTCTCCGTCTTTTTCTTCAACCTGTTTTTCCAGGTCTTTGATTCTTTCTTTTAGTTTTTCTGTTTCCATTTTTATTACAGAGTGATATCCCAATATTATAGCACAAAAAAGGCCTTTTTTTAAGCCTTGTGGTTTATTTCGTCAAAATCCCGCCTTAATTTGAAATTAGAAATCAGCAATTGGAAATTTAAATTTGCGGGGCAAATTTGGTGGAGTTTCTTGGACGATGTTCGAACTTTCTTTGAACAAAATCCGGAATAATGATGTGCGTTTCCTTCCGCCTCCGCTTCGATTCGGCGGAATCAAAACAGGTAAATTTTCTCTACATTTTTTAATTTTTTCGCGCGCAATTTTTGCTTTTCGGGCTTCGCCCGATTTGAGGTCTTTTTTTCGCCAGTTTTATTTTTTGTATTTCGCAAAGCGAAATGCGCCACTTTCAATCGTTATCTTAGCTCAAGTCAGCAAAATTGTCGATTTGGATAAGGTTAATCTAAATCACCTTTGTCTTTTTTATCAAAATTGTTCAAAAATAAATCAACCGTTTCTTTGTTGCTGTTATATTCTTCAGAATTTTGTTTTTTTATTTCTTCTAGCTTCGTTTTTATTTGCTCCAAGTCAAGAAAATCAGTCAAGCTTTTGTAATTAAACTTCTTTACAACTCTTACTCCATAATCGCCGATTGTTTGACTTCTGCTCTCCGAGACAAATTTCGTTACA
>CAYFUK010000074.1:0-3590 GCA_964346325.1 uncultured Candidatus Peribacteria bacterium
TTTACAAAAGAACAGGTGGAAAAATTTAAAAATATCTGCAAAAAAGTCGATGTTAAATGGAAGCATATTTCAGCCACTTCGGGCGCGGGTATTATTTTTGACAAAGAATTTAATATGATTCGCCTCGGACTCGGATTATACGGAGACAGCCCGATAGAGAAGTATGCTGAAAATCTGAAGCCTGTTATGCGTTTTTCTTCAACAATAATTGATATCAAAAACCTCAAAAAGGGAGAAAGTGTAAGTTACGGGTGCACTTTTACCGCAAATCATGATATGAAAATAGGGCTTATTCCCGCGGGTTATTATGAAGGAGTTGACCGAAGGCTCAGCAACCTTGGTTATATATTTTATGGGAATAAAAAATGCAGAATACTTGGTACTGTTTGTATGAATTTATGTATAATCGACCTTACGGGCATAGAAAAAGCTGAAAAAGGCGATAAAGTTGATTTTATTCACGGCAACATACGCGAAATCGCCGATATATGCAAAACAATAACTTATGTAATCTGGACGCATATCGCTCCGACAATAAGAAGAATTGTCAAATAAGAATATTATTTTTTGTTGCCGGTTATTCTGCTAGGCTGCTTTTTAACAGCTCTTAAAACTGCATAAACCGAATTCAGCATATCTTTGCATACTCTGGGAGCCTGTAAATTCTGATACTGTATGTTCATTTTGGCATTACGCGGTACCGGAGTCTCAAACCAGCCGAATGATGCAAAAAGTTCAATCAATCTGTTTAAATCTTTAAAAGATTTGGTTGTTTTAACTGTTTCTATAGCCGAATTTATGGATTGTTTTTCTTTTTCAATAACCAGTTGTTTTAAGTTTACACATAAATCACCGGTTTTTTTATTTTTGATCTGAGGAAACTTTACATTGGCAATATCGGGTTTACCGTTATGTGCGAGCCATGCACCTTCCAGAAAACCTTTGGCGATTGCCACATTCACCAGACTAAGCAGTTTAGTTCTGTCACGTTTACCCGGTTCAAGATTTTGAATTTGTTGTGTAAGGGCTTTAATCTCGGCGTTTTTTCCGGTTAAATATTCGCCTCTCAAATTTTTATCCAAAAAAAGCATGGATAATCTTTTAAATACAGCTTCATTGAAATCATCACGGATTTCTTTAACTGCTTCGTGTTTTGCTTTGCCGTTAAGAGCATTTAAAGCATCGATTGCTCCGTTTATTTCCGTATCCAGAGAGGATAATTCATCTAAATCGGCTTGTTTTTCTGCAAGCCCTAATTCCGGAGCAGAATCACTCATAAGTTTTAATTCGGGTTTTGACATAATAAATTGGATTATTTTACAAAGGAGCTTATTGTAAAATAATAATAAACTTTTGTCAAGCTGAAATTAAGGAGTTATTCTGGTTATCATTCTTGGGAAAGGTATGGTCTCGCGGATGTGTTTTGTTCCGCAAATCCATGCGGTAATACGTTCAAGTCCGTATCCGAACCCACTGTGAGGGACAGAACCGTACTTACGTAAGTCCAAATACCATTCAAATTCTTTAACAGGTAATTTATGTTCTTTAATACGTCTTAAAAGTGTATCATAATCGTCTTCACGCTGGCTGCCGCCTATTATTTCACCGTAACCTTCGGGCGCAAGCAAATCACTGCATAAAGCAAGGCTGTCATCTTTAGGATCGCGCTTCATATAAAAAGCCTTAACTTCAGCGGGATATTTTTCAACAAATATCGGTTGATCGTATTTTTCGGTTAAAATTGTTTCATCATCACCTCCCAAATCATGGTCAGGCTGAATATCAGAGCCCATTTCATGAAGTTCTTTTACAACTTCGGCATGTGTTTTACGAATAAAGGGAGCTTTGATTTTTTCCAAAGGTGCGATATCGCGTTCCAACACCTTTAATTCCTTGCGATTTTTTTCTAAAACTCGTTTTAAAATATGTGAAATCAACCCTTCCTGAATTTTCATGTTTTCTTCATGTTCAACAAACGCCGCTTCAGCGTCCATCATCCAGAATTCGGTTAAATGTCGGCGTGTTTTTGACTTTTCAGCCCTGAAAACAGGTCCAAAATCAAAACATCTGCCAACACTGTAAATTGCTGCTTCAATATATAGCTGCCCTGATTGGCTCAAATATGCACTGCCTTCATCAAAATATGTAATTTCAAAAAGATCGGTTGTGTCTTCACATGCGTTTGGTGTAAGAATAGGCGAGTCGATTTTAATGAATCCTTCATCATTCAGGTATTCGAATGTTCCATTTATAATTGTGTTTCTTACTCTTTGAATTGCCCATTGTTTGCTTGATCTAAGCCACAAATGACGATTGTTCAACAAAAAGTCGGGTCCGTGCTCTTTTTTTGAAATAGGATATTCATCATTATTCAGGTGATGAATATCGATATTTTTAATCTGAAGTTCAAAAACATCATCAAATTTTGGATGTTTTGTAATTTCTCCGGTAACACTTACAGCGGATTCCATTGTTAAATCTTCCGCTTTTTTAAAAACATCTTCCGAAACATCATTTTTAACACAAATCCCCTGAATCATCCCCGTGCCGTCCCTAAGCTGTAAAAAATTAATTTTACCGCTTCCGCGCTTGTTATACATCCAACCCCGAACAGTTACTTCTTTGCCGACATGATCTTTTATTTTTTCTATAGGAACTATCATAAATTTTTAGTTATTAACCTTGGTAACTTTAATAGAGCCTTGGCTTTTAAGCAAGCCCTTCACAAAATATACAAAATATGGTATTATATTAGAGGTAGAATGAGGTAGAAAATAAAAAAATGCAAAAATTAAAAACATACACATTCAGCGTGGTTTTAAATATAATCCTTATAGTTATAGTTTTATTGGGGCTTGCCTTTATATTTGTACAGCCGAATTTATCAAACTTACAGGGTTCGAGTTTTAACGTGCAAAGGCCATCGGCCTCCCAAGAAGAAGCTTTTACCGGAGCGGTAACTATAGAATATAATTATGATGATTTTAAAATAAACGACCAAAAATATATAATCGGTTCATTTAATGTTATGAATGATTATGAGCCGATTTTGGTATATGGATTGAATTTGGAACTTGAAGGAGAAATTGATAAAGAAAATCTGAATAATCTTGAATTGTTAATTGATAAAGAAAAAATCGAAGATGTCGAATTTTCATGGAAAGGCGAGTCTTCATTAATAGTGGATTTTGCAGAAAATCCAATTGAAATTAACGGTTTATCGAGAATTGAAATTCAAGCTCAATTGCAGGAAGTCAATCAGAATGAATCTTTGAAGGTTCATTTTATTAATATAAATTCGGAAGGCCTGAAAACAGGACGCAACATTTCCAATATAGGAGTATTGGGAGGGCCGGAACCTACGCCAAAAACAATTAAATTTTAACCTCTCAGTCAAATTATGGTTCTTCGCTGCGATCTTGAAGTTCCCAAAAAAGGTAAAACAAGTATTCTACCAATTGCCTTAATATCATTAGGAATATTTTTTGTTGCAATAATAGGTGGCGCTTATTTTTATTTGGGCCGGCCCGATTTTGTATCCGATGTTCCGCCGACACTTGATAGTGTGGGAAGTAAATTTAAAGGGCAGT
>CAYFUK010000075.1:0-3327 GCA_964346325.1 uncultured Candidatus Peribacteria bacterium
TATAAAAAATATATCAGGGGAAATTGCAGGGCTTAAAATAAAATCAATTGATGCTGCCGAAAAGGTAAGCCGGGTATCCCTGGATTGGATTGGTCAATTTAAAGAAAACAAGCAGATAATTGCCGAAAATTCTCCGGCACAAGCAATAATAACTGATGAGACTGTTGTTTATTCAGAAAAATTAAAGAATAAAGTGTTAATTGCGGTTGATAATCCCAAATTGGTTATTGCAAAAATTGGCAACGAATTTTTTGTTGAACCTCCGCTGCCGGGTATTCATCCTTCGGCAGTTATTCATCCTGAAGCCAAAATCGGGGAAAATGTATTTATTGGTCCGCATACTGCTATTGGCAAATGCATTATTGGAAATAATGTAGTGATTCATGCCGGCGTAACGATTTATGATAACGTTATTATTAAAAACAATATACTAATTCATGCCGGGGCAGTTATAGGAACTGACGGCCTGGGGTGTGAACGCGAAAAAGACGGGAAGCTTGTTAAGTTTCCTCACTTTGGCGGAGTAATTATTAATGATGATGTTGAAATTGGCGCCAATTGTCAAATTGCAAAAGGGGCACTCTCCGATACTGTAATTGGAGCAGGCACAAAAATAAATGTGGGTTGTTATATTGCACACAATGTTGTTATAGGACAAAATGTTTGGATTTCAGCGCAGGCTAAGATTGCTGGTTCTTCAAAAATTGAAGATAATGCAACAATTTTTATTGATGCAATTATTAGAGAGCAAAAAACCATTGGTAAAGGTGCGGTTATTGGTATGGGCACTGTAGTAACAAAAGACGTGCCTGCCGGCGAAACATGGATTGGCAACCCCGCCCGCAAACTAAACAAATAGCATGAAAAAAATATTAAAAGAAATCAGCATTTTAAAGAATAATTCCCTGCTCAGCGCTTTGCAACAGATGGACGAAGTGAACCGGAAGCTGTTAATTGTGCTCAATACCGATGGCACATTTTTCAGCCTGATAAGCATAGGTGATATACAACGCGCAATCATCCGTAACCTATCGTTAAAAACAGCGGTTGCAAAAATAGTAAGACATGATATTACAGTAGCCTGTAACGAAGATGACCTTAATGAGGTTAAGGAGCAAATGAAAATACGCAGAAATGAATTTATGCCGGTAATGGATAAGGATAACAAGGTTGTAAAGGTCATTTTTTGGGAAGATTTGTTTGATGAAAGACGTTCAGTTCCGCGATTGAATTTACCGGTAGTGATTATGGCCGGAGGCAAAGGAACCCGCATGCAGCCCTTAACCAACGTTATCCCCAAGCCACTTATTCCTGTTAATGAAAAAACCATCCTTGAAGACATCATGGATCGGTTTGTGGAACATGGATGTAATCAGTTTTATTTGTCAGTAAATTATAAAGCCGATATGATTCGGTATTACTTTAAAAATTTAAATAACCCCGATTATCAAATTCAATATATACAGGAAGATAAGCCGAAGGGTACAGCAGGAAGCTTATCGTTACTGAAAGGAAAAATTCATACCCCCTTTTTTGTAAGCAACTGCGATATCCTTATCAATCAGGATTATTCTGAAATTTTGAACTATCACCGGACGAATGGCAACGACATTACCGTTGTGGCAGCTTTAAAACATATACCTGTTGCTTACGGGACGATAGAAACGGGTGACAAAGGCCATTTACTGGAATTGATAGAAAAACCCGAACTCACTTTTAAAATCAACTCGGGCATGTATATCCTGGAACCTTCCGTTTTAAATGAAATACCGGTTAATGACTTTTTTCACATTACACACTTAATTGATAAGGTTAAACAAACCGGAGGCAAAGTAGGCGTATTTCCGGTGAGTGAAAAAAGCTGGGTGGATATAGGAACCTGGGACGAATATTGTAAAATGTATCAGTAAATGATTAAAATCCGTTCTAAAAAATCGCTTACTTTTTTTTTAATCGGCTCTCTTCTGTTGGCAGGGGAAAAGATTATAGATATAGTATTTGCAAACCTGTTCTTTCCATTAAACTCATTTTTTTTTTACATTTTAGTTCTTTTAGCTATAACCGTATTTTTTAACTACAAATATTTATTAGACAATATTTTTTCGCCCCTTGTATTTTTTGTCAGTATTTATCTTTTCCTGATGTTTACAGGCATTTACAGTAGTGAAACCTATGATTACAAGTGGTTGTTAATAAATGAATTATTACCGATTTTTGTTGCGTTTCTTTTTTACTCAATATGGATAAGGTATAAACGGCTAATTAATTTGAGGTCGTTTTTAAAAATAGTTTTGGTGTTTATATTGATATCGGCTATTACAAGCATTATTGGGTTAAATAAATATCCTTTAGCCGCACGTGATCTTGCAGGTGCCATGATCAAAGGTATTACTTATGATACTATTGAGCTTTATAAATCAATAGGCATTGCGGGGTATCATTTTTTTTATGGATTGGCGTTTTCCATGCCGGTATTTATAATGATGTTAAAAAAACATTGGTCTAATATTTTCCAACGATGGTTAATCATCATTTTTATAGGAATAATATTTTATGCGATTATCAAATCCCAGATGACAACCGCCCTTTTATTTGCGATATTAAATGCTTTTTTTGCAGTAATTGGCCTGAAGAATTTCCGCAAAAGTCTTTTGCTTTGGACAATAGTAATAGGATTCCTCTTTTTTATACCCAACCAATTCTATGCTGATATGGTGCGGTCGTTGGCCGAGGTGGCTCCGGCAGAAGTATTGCATGATAGGCTAAATGATTTAAGTATTGTGATTGAGTCTGCAGAACAAGGCCTTGAGAGTACCGACACACACATAGGAAAAAGAGCTGAACGTATTCCTTTTCTTTTATCTCAGATTGCTCAAAGTCCTTTTTTGGGTGGCGGCGAATCAACAGGTCATGTTTTTTGGCTTGACAGGCTTTCGTTATTTGGCATTGTTGGTATAATTCCATGGATCATCCTGTTTTATGTATTTATCCGTGAAACAAAATTGGTGATAGCCAAGGAATACCATCTATATTTCTATTTATCCCTTTTTTCATTTATTTTTATTGGGTTTATGAAAAACAATGGTGGGCCCCTGGTCTATTTTTTTAGTTTTTTTATGGTCTCTGCAATTCTTTTTCTTTATTCCGCAGGTCTTTCTCTTTTTTCTAATTCCAAAGAAGTCGAAATAAATATTAACATAAATGAACATAAATATTTTATGCATAACAGGCGCTATCGGCTTATGCGTTAAGGCTGTTCTAAATAGTGCCTGTAAGAAAACGCACTATTTTTTTGAAAGTGGTGCTAAGAAAGCTTCAAGTTCAAGG
>CAYFUK010000076.1:0-3246 GCA_964346325.1 uncultured Candidatus Peribacteria bacterium
CTGGTTCACCCGGTTTACCCGGTTCAGCGGGTTTGCCTGATTCACCTGGTTTGCCCGGTTCACCCGGTCGGCCCGGTTCACCCGGTTTGCCCGGTTCACCCGGTTTGCCCGGTTCACCCGGTTTGCCCGGTTCACCCGGTCGGCCTGGTTCTTCATTAATTTTAGTTGTTTCTTGTTTAAATTCGTCAATTTGATTACTAACTTCCCCAGATTCTTGTTTTACGTCACCGGTTGTTTGATTTATATCCCTGATGGAAGAATTACCACCATGTGAATGTATATTTATAGTTGTAGAAGGTTTATTAATCTGTTCTAGCACTTGATTTAAATTTTGGTCAGTATATATATTTCGATTATTTGTGTCTTCTTCAGTCTTAGGTTCATCCTCAGTCTTAGGTTCATCTTCGGTCTTAGGTTCATCTTCAGGTTCAGGTTC
Organism: uncultured Candidatus Peribacteria bacterium; assembly: GCA_964346325.1. Lineage (GTDB taxonomy): Bacteria > Patescibacteriota > Gracilibacteria > UBA1369 > PNNO01 > JAUVDZ01. The sequence continues at coordinate 437 of CAYFUK010000076.1, forward strand.
ATCTTCGGTCTTAGGTTCATCTTCAGGTTCAGGTTCATCTTCGGTCTTAGGTTCATCTTCAGGTTCAGGTTCATCCTCAGTCTTAGGTTCATCTTCAGGGTCAGGCTCATTATTCTCACCTATAATAGGTATTTCTGCATCCTCTTCACCTACTTCTCTGCCGCCTCTTCTATCTTTGATTTTAATAGATTCAGTTTGTGGTTCTTTTTCTTTAATTTCAGGCATTAAAGAAGCTCTTGAATCAGTTTTTCCTCCATATTCGTTTGATTCATAAGTACCTTCATAGTTTTCTCCGATTTCACCAGGCTCCTCGCCTTGAGATTCTCTTGATTCATTAAATTCTGCTTCACGTGCAATTTTTTCTGTTCTTGCCTGATCATCATTTTTTGGGCTTTCGTCTTCCGGTTCCGGATATTTTATCTCATCTTTTTTGCTCTTATTTAAATCATCATCTTTAAATGATCTTTTATCAGTGATTTTTCCAACTTCATCTTTCACTTCTTTAGATATATTTTCTGCCTTGGGAGTTTCTGGTTGCATTGAAGATCGTTTATCAACTTTTCTTAAGCCTTTTTGTTCAGCTGAAATTTCTTCTTCCCGATCAGTTGAAAATTTTATAGTTTTTGAATATTTCCAGAAGAAATTTTGGAATTTTTTTAATAATTTTTTCATTTTTTATTTTATTTAAGTATATAAATTATGCAGAATTATCATCTGCTTTAATAATTTCATTTACAGTTTCTTCATATTCTGAGTATGGAACCATTCCTAGTAATGGATCTACAGAAGTTATTTCTTTTCTCTCATTCAAAGTTCCAGGTGAGCTTTCATGGCCAAGATATTTTTCAAATAAAAACACCCATTCATTTGATTTGTATTTGATGATTTTTTCTTTTAAGTTTTGTAATTCAAGTTCATAATCGTTTATTGCTTCCAAAATTTTACTGCGTTCCTCGGAATGTTCGGGAGCTTTTTTATCTGTCTTATTCAATTGTTCTATTGCAGATTGTCTGCTTTGTAATAATTGTTTCACCTTGCCTCCCCATTTTTTTTCAATATATCTTTTTTGTGCCTGTAATTCTCTTCTTATTTCAGTAACCGTGTTGTTATAAAATTTATTTTCTTTATTCATTCTTTTTTGTAATTCACTTTTTTCTTTAACAGCTTGCGAAATTTCAAATCTCATATCACTTATTTCACCTCTTAGTCTCTCTTCTTCACTTTGATTTTCTTCTTCATGATATTGAGCTTCCAGTTTTTTGAGATTTCCTTTTATTATATTTATTTGCATATTTATCTGGTCAAGTTCGCTATACATATCCAATAATTCATTTAATCTTTTAATAAATTTTCGATATTTTTTATTTATCCTCATTTCAAAAGTAATTCCGCGGCTTATATCACCGGCAGATATTTTTTTATTCTTTTTTCTTCGTTCCCGATCAACTTCCGCTTCTATTTCACGATAAAAGGTTTTTTCATCATCATTGATAGCTTTTGTTGATTCTTCTTTAATTTTTTTATTTACTGCTTCATAAAAATCAGCAACGGTTTTGTCAAATTTTGTTGCTATGTTTAAAAAATCAGAAAACTCACTTATAAATGTTTCTTCCTCAATAGCACTTAAAGGTTCTCTGTCAGGTTCTACAAAATAACCTTGGATATCTTCCTTCCATCTTGCAATTCTGGTAGCTTCTTCTACCTTTTTGTTCCATTTATGTTCAAATTCTTCTTTTTCCATAATTTATTTTTTATTTTGATTTTTTTCTTCCAGAATCTCATCAAGCCTTTGTGCGTCATAAGTAAGTTCCTCTACAAGGTCGTTTATGTTCTTCATCATAACTTCGTGCAATGCGGGAACTTCATCAACAAGTGCATAAATAATTTCATAATCGCTCATATCCGGATTAGCTGTTCGAATCATTTCGAAAGTTTTAATATCATCGTCTTCCATTGCGTGCATAACCGATAAAAGAATTCTGTTACCGAGAGTTCTTAAAAGTTCTTTTTCGATTTTTGATTTAATGTCAGGCTCGGCATCATTTAATTTAAGTTTTTCCATAACATGATCGATGAATGCCTGATAAGTGAAGTTTTCCGCTGTAAATGTAAACATAATTATTTGTGTTATTTTTTATTTTTGTGAAGTTTCACCACTGCGCTTGGCATGGTATTTTACAACACCGGTTCGAACCTTTGTATCCAGCTTTTGGAACGGCCATAATACAATTCTTTTGCCAATATTAAATACAGATCCCACAAGGTTTCCCGGTGCTCTGGCAAAAGCCGCCCAATCCCATTTTTCGGTTTCTTTCGCCTTTTTGTAAAGATCTTCTTTAAATAAGCTCATATAGCCCTTATAAGCTTTATATCCGCCATATCCGACTCCTGCCAGAGCCCAGAACGGCCATGAATGCGGTCCGTACTTTAAAAATCCTTTACCCGCTTTTTTTAAAGATCTTCTAGTCCTTAACGACAGAATACCTTTTGATCGTTGTCTGGCATTTATTCCAAGCCTTTCAAGTTCTTCCATTTTATCTTCTTTCGGCAACCCCTCCACTTCATCCATCGCCTCATTAAATCGTCTTTTTTGCTCATTAAAAAGTAATCTGATTTTAAAATCAGATTCGTGATCTTTAACCGCATCAGCTATGGCATTATCCATATTTGCATCTGTTTCACTGTCCATTTCAAGTTTTTTTAGTATAAGTTTGGCACGGTCTCTTTCCGGATCTATAGATTCATCTTCTCTTACTTCCTTAAAAAAGTTTTCCGTTTTTATTTCAGTTTCAAGAAGCGAAAGTATATGA
>CAYFUK010000077.1:0-3050 GCA_964346325.1 uncultured Candidatus Peribacteria bacterium
GGCTGCTGGCACGGAGTTAGCCGGTGCTTATTCCTACGGTACCGTCAGAGTTCTTCTCTCAGAAAAGATCTTTACACCCCTAAAGGCTTCATCGATCACGCGGTGTTGCTCCATCAGACTTTCGTCCATTGTGGAAGATTCCTTACTGCTGCCTCCCGTAGGAGTATGGGCCGTGTCTCAGTCCCATCGCGACTGATCATCCTCTCAGACCAGTTAACCGTCATAGCCTTGGTAAGCCGTTACCTTACCAACCAGCTGATAGTACGCAGGCCCCTCCCAAACCGATAAATCTTTACCCTTACGGGACTATCCGGTATTAACACCTATTTCTAGATGTTATCCCTGAGTTTGGGGCAGGTTCCAACGTGTTACTCGCTCGTCCGCCGCTCACATAAAGTGCGCTCGACTTGCATGTATTAGACACACCGCCAGCGTTAACCCTGAGCCAGGATCAAACTCTTCATAAGATAAAAAGTTTAATCAGATCAATACAAAACGTATCAATCTGTATAAGCTCAAATAAGTTTTTTCTGAAGTAATGATTACTCCGGAATTACTCAAAAAATTGAATAAACAAGTTTCTCTATTACGCTCTAAATGTTAAAGAACAACACTTTAAAACACTTCATCTTAATTAAAAGTGCCAGCCTATTCTAATGTAACAAAATATAAGAAGTCAAGACTTTTTAGAGGAAATTTATTAAAAAAATTGCTATAATGTTATGAGACTTAAATTTAATCTACAAAAAATTATGAATGATGATGCAAAATCCCACAATAAAAAAAGTACACTTGACCCTTTGGCAAGCACCTTGATTCCTACCGTAATTGAAAAAAGTAACTTTGGAGAACGAGCATACGATATTTATTCACGTTTATTAAAAGACCGTGTGATATTTCTTGGCACAGCAATAAATGATGCTGTGGCTAATAATATTATTGCTCAGTTGTTGTTTCTTGAAAATCAAAACCCCAATAAAGATATAACTCTTTATATACACTCACCCGGCGGACATGTTACGGCAGGGCTGGCAATTTACGACACAATGCAATATATAAAACCGACTGTTTCAACGGTTTGTGTTGGAATGGCGGCTTCCATGGGTGCGGTTTTATTAGCGGGCGGTAAAAAAGGAAAAAGATTCTCATTGCCAAACAGTGAAGTTATGATTCATCAGCCCCTGGGAGGCATTGAAGGTCAGGCTTCAGACATAAGCATTCATGCGGAACATATATTAAGAACAAAAAAACGTTTAAATAAAATTTTATCGGATCATACGGGCCAAAAACTTGAAAAGGTTGAAAAAGATACTGATCGGGATAAATTCTTAACCGCAGAAGAAGCAAAAAAATACGGACTTATTGATAAAATTATCGAGAACAAATAATTTTATGATTTTTGTTCTTTTGCAAATTTAACCGCATATTCAACAATCAGTTTTGCAATATCAATATCTGTTGTTTCCGTTATACCTTCAAGCCCCGGATTGCAATTAACTTCCATAACAACAGGCCCTTTTTTTGAACGGAGCAAATCAACGCCCGCAACCTTCAATTTCAGAGAATCTGCGGCAGTAAGAGCTATCTCTTTTTCTTTTTTGGTTAACTTAACTTTGGTTCCTATGGCGCCCAATGCAATATTTGATCGAAAATCTCTTCCTTGTGCATCTCTTTCCATTGAAGCAACCACCTCACCGTCAACTATAAAAACCCTTAAATCTTTACCTTCAGATTCTGCAACATATTCCTGTATAAGTAATGAATTAAAGTCATTTGAAGTCAGAAGCATATCAAACGCACTATGCAGAGCACGTTTACTTTCAACTATAGCAACACCTTTTCCGAGAGAACCAAAAGGAGTTTTTATAATGATGGGAAAACCTCCTATTCTTTTAATTGCAGTATCCAGATATTCAAATCTTCTGACAACCAAAGTGCGTGGAACCGGTATGTTTTTACTGGTTAACATTTGTAATGTTCGGAGCTTATTTTTTGCGCGAACCAAAGAAGTGTAACTTTGTATTACGGGATATCCGAGCATTTCAAGTTGATTAACGATAGTTGCTCTTAAAGAAATATTCTCCAAAGCCGAAAACCTTGGAATAATCACATCCAATTTAGGAAAAGGCTTGCCTCCGTACAAAACTTTAGGTCTTTGCCTTGTATAGTAAAGCTGACACTTGTCATCACGAATAACTTTAGGTATATGACCAAGTTCGTTAATGGCTTTTTTTATCATTTTTATATCTTTCGGCAGTTTGGTTGAACGAATTGTTTTACCGGGTTTAAATTGTAATATACCTATTTTCATAAGCTGGTTTTATTAAGAATTCTCCCCGCGATTGCGGAGTTACAGGTACCACCCGGAAAATCGCCGGGCTCGTCCTCAGCCAGTACATAATAAGAATTTTCTTTGAAAAAGCAAGGAAATTTAAGTACAATACATTCGCTATTAATAATTCAAAATGAAAAAATTATATATATTCCTTTTAATTTCACTGTTTTTATTGAATGGTTGTTTTGGCGGTGATGAACCCGAACTGAAAACACCCGAATTTGAAGGTTTTAAAACATACGAAGCCCCGAGTTTTAGTATAGCCGTACCTGAAAGATGGGAAATAATAGAACAAAGAGATTTTAAAGATGATATACCGTCTCAAACTCAGGTTATTTTTAAAAACAACATAAAAAATGACAAATTTACCGCAAACGCAAATGTAAATAAACAACTATTAAATAAAGCCATGACTTCCGGGGAATTTGCCAGAACCGAAATAGCAGGCCATAAAAGCACGTTATTGAATTACCGTGAAATAAGCAGAAATGACGAATTTAAAGTAATCGTTGGGGATAAGGTTCATAACAGTGTATTTATTTTATTCGAAGGAAAGCAGGCGGAAAATCAGTCCATGATAAGGGTGGTTCAGACATTTGCAGTTAACGGAGCTGATGCTTATACTGTTACCGCGGCATATCTTAAAGAAACCGAAGATGAATTGCTCGAAGAAACCTCAAAGAATATCATTGAAACTTTTAAAGTAAAATAATCA
>CAYFUK010000078.1:0-2721 GCA_964346325.1 uncultured Candidatus Peribacteria bacterium
CGCGCGAAAATATTCGCTGTCTCAACAGTTCGTCTAAATGGTGAAGTGATGATGATGTCAAAATCATCGATTTTTTCTGCTTCATTTTCTGTTTGTTTTCGACCTGTTTCGGTTAAACCAAACATATCTTTGTTTTCCAGTTTTGAACAATCGATTTTTAGCAGATTGTTTTCAGACTCTCCGTGACGAACGATGAAAATTTTGTTCCGTATCATAGGTTTATTCTAATTGACCGAAAGGTTAGCCCCTAAAATTATTTCGTATAACGTCGGCGACTAAAAGAAGTTTAGCCGATGAGCGAGTGTGATACAATCTTTTAATCACACGAGCGAGGAAGGCTAAATTTGCGCGAGAGACTGACCCCGCACTGGCGGGGGAAGGAACGAACCTTTTAGTCGCTGTTATATGCTGTACATGTTTTTAAATTCTTGAAAGAAATTTATTTTTTAATTAACAGCCGATTTTGTTTTTCCTTTTGGGGCGAGGGCAGAGGGCAACTAAAGGGGTGAATGCCCGAGCCCCAATATATTTATTAAAAAAGACCAGCAATGTTTTAATTACTTAATTGCTGGTCTTTATGATCGGCACTATGTCACATCTGTGAATAATGGACATAGCACACCTTACTGCACGACGGCCTTAAGTCAGATTCAGAGTTGAATCTCCTCCGCAGGTACGAAGGCGGCGCTGTCAACGACACCGGAGGACCAGTGTTCGGTCTGAATGAAGCCGATGAGCACATACCTCCTTCCTTGGAATTCCATGGTCTCGCCCAGCTCTCGCGGACGACGCCATTGGGCGTGTTCTTCCGGTGGACAAAAACCGCGGTTGTCCGGCCTTAGCCATGAGCGAGTCTTTTCCTCGTTGATGCACCACGCGCGTATCTCGGGCGGCTGAACCGGCGCTTCCTCGTTGTAATAGACGGAAACGGTTAACCCGAGGGCTTTTGCTCCCGGAACCCACCACGACTCGATGGTGGAAGCGAGGTCGGACGGATTACGAGCATCATTGTCCTCTACAACCGCCCTCCGGGCGATGTCGAGGAGTGTCGGTTTCTTATTCATGGCCACGCTTTCCTCCGCAGGTCGGCGTGGCGGCTCCTCCTGCTTCGGCTGGCATGTACATGCAGGCGCTTGTGCAGGCATCGTGGCTCTGCACCTTCCCACATGCTCCTCATACTGCCGCCGTTTCTTCGGATCTCTGGTTGCCCCTGCCGACAGCATGGATTCCTCATACCAAAGACGATTTGACATTTATTTCTCCTTTTCAAAGAACTTTGCCTTTTTCACGCCCATCGTGAAATTGGAAGCTAAATATATTAAATTTGCAAATATTGTAAATATTATAATTCAAAATGAAATTCTAAAAATGCTTAAATATAGCAATTATGGATCGTGTAAAATCTTTTGTAAGTATTTAGTGACACAATTTAAAATAAATGATAGAATATAAATATGGAAAATTTAATCAAAGATTTAGGGCTCGAGGAAAATTCTGCAAAAGTGTATCAGGCGCTTTTGGAGCTTGGACCTTCTACCGTCAGTCAGATAACAAAAAAGGCAGGGATTACCCGTACTTTTGGTTATCAAATTCTTGAAAAATTAAGCATTCACGGTTTTGTTAACCGTGTTTCAGGGAAAGGGGCAAAAATTCGTTTTACCGCTGAGCATCCACGCCGTTTAATTCAGTTTATTCAGAATGCAAAAAATCAATGGGAAAGGCGTTTAAAAGAGGCCGAAGAAAGACTGCCTGATTTAATTTCACTATATAAAATAGCTGAAAAACCTGTTATCAAATATCAGGAGGGTGTAAACGGGTTAAAAGCGATTTTTAATCGGACGCTTGATTCAAAACAGGAGATTTTATCAATATTGGATATTGAAGGATGGGATATCCCGCAATTTCAAAACTGGGGCAAGGAATACAATCGGGAAAGAAGCAAATTAAAAATTAAAGAACGCATTCTTATGCTTGATACTCCGCGTGGCAGGGCGTGGATGAAAGATTATAAGGGGTCATTCAAATATACGAATTATCGTTGGATTAAGCCCGAAGATTTGCCGGGAATCAAAGAGTTTGGTGGCGAAATAAACATTTACGAAAATAAAGTGGTTATGGCATTGCTTAAAAAGCCGAATATTATGGGTGTTATTATCGAAAGTTCAGCTTTATCAAATATTTTCAAAGGACTTTTTGAACTCGCATGGAAACAGGGCGCGGAAGAAAAGCGGAATAAATAAAAAGTTTTTTGAAGCGACCAAAGGGAGCGAAAAAAATACCTTATATTCCCCTCTATAAAAAAGAAAAACAAAATTGGATTTTTTTAAGAGCTGGGGCGATAGCCCCAAAAGGAAAACATCTGTTTCGGCTAACGGTCGGCGCATTAGCGAACTTTTTGATGGTGGTATAATATCACGCCGTTAGGCGTGGCACCACCGTAAAATAAGTTAGGTGAGGGATTTTTGCCCCGGCTTGGCGGGGCGCAAAAAAAACCGAACCGTTAATGCGCCTGTTGTACGATGAATGCTTTCCCGATTTTTCTCTTAGAAGTCTTATTATTAACTGGAAATACAAATTGGATTAGTTTTGGCGAGCAAAAGAGGGGAATAAAAGGGGTGAATTTTGCGAGTCAAAACACCATAAAGTGTTTGTATAAGAACATAATAATTGGTAATTAACCATTAGTTCGTGAAGGATTTTGAGAAGGTTGTTTTGTAGCAC
>CAYFUK010000079.1:0-2686 GCA_964346325.1 uncultured Candidatus Peribacteria bacterium
AGTTTTGTCTATTTTAAACAATGAGTTCAGTGTTTTTTTATCCATACCAATTCCGGTATCTGCAATTTCAATTTGAACGAATTTTTCTTTCTTGCTTACCGAGACACTAATATTACCGTGCTTAGGGGTAAATTTTATGGCATTGCTAAGCAGATTGCGCATTACGGTTTTTAACATTTCCCTATCAGCCGGGACTTCAATATCTTTGGGAATAAGCAGATCTATATTTATTTGTTTTGCTTCGGCCAATTCACGCAACAAGCTGTATGAATCGTAAATCAAAAAATATAAACTTGTGTTTTGCAGATTAAACGGAATTGTATCTTGCTGACTTCTTGACCATTCCAGCAAATCATTCAGCAGATTAAATATCTGTTTTGATGTTCTCTGAATGGCCCCTAAATAATTCTTGATTAAATCCTTATCGTATTGTTCAAAATTAGTAATCAATAAATCTGAAAAACCCAATAATGCATTAAAAGGACTTCTGAGATCATGCCCCAAAATAGAGATGAACCGGTCTTTGGTGGTATTGGCTTCTTCTAATTGTTCTGAATATTTCTGTATTTTTTGTTCGGCCTGCTTTTGCTTTGTAATATCCTGAATTGTACCTCTAAGAAAGTATCCGTCGGGCTTTTTTACTTTATCGGGTTGGCCGATAGCCTGTATCCATTTTTCTGTATTATTTTTCAGTTCTAATTTCAATATAATACTAAAAGGCACGCCATTTTCAAGAGCGTTTTGAAATGCATTGACAGACATTTCATACTGCTCGGGCTGAAACATTTTTTTATATTCGTTCGAATTTGGTGGTCCCGCTTCAGGATTGCGTTCGTATATTTCATAACAATGCTCCGACCATTCGGGGATTCCAATAGCCGGATCGTATTTCCAATTGCCGATATTGGCTATTTTTTGTGCTAACTCTAAATCAATTAGGCTTTCTTTGAGATCTTGTTCGGCTTTACTGCGCTCGGTAATATCCTCAATAAACCCGTACATTTTGTATGGTTTGCCTTTTTCATCAAAAATGACTTTTCCTCTCGCTTTGATTATTCGGATTTCATTGTCGGTTTGTCGAATAATACGATGTTCAAGATTGTAAGGAGAGATATTGTTAAATGCGTTATATTGCGCATTTTCAATCCTTGTCCTATCATCGGGATGGGCAATTGGCATGAGCTCATGAATTTTCAGTACTTTTTTCTTTACTCCGTGAATTATTTGCCAACCTTCCGATAATATTAATTCATTTTTAAGAATGTTCCATTCATAACTCCCGATATTTGATAATTTCTCTGCCTCTTCAAGTATGGTTTTATTTTTTAGGAGTTTCTCTTCAGCTTGTTTTTGCTCTGAAATATCATCATACATTAACATTAAATAGGTATCATCTCCTGTTTTAAAAGGTTTAAACTTACAACTTATCCAAATGTTTTTATTGAATGTTGACGTTACATTCACAGTTATATATTCAGTCTTATTATTTTTAAGCGCAGATAATGCCTTATCGTATAATCCTGATTTCTTCCATGACTCTATGTGATGAAAATTTTGCTGTAATAATTGTTCCTGAGTTGCTCCTATAATTTTTCCGGTATTTTTATTTGTTCTTATACACTGCCCTTCTTTGTCATAAATATTAAAACCAATGGGCGTTTCATCAAATAACACATGATTAAAATCAATAAGTTCTTCACGCTCTTTTTGGGCTCTTCTGCGTTCTGTAATATCTCTAATAATGCTAATGCCTTCTGTCAGTGTGCCGTTATCTTTTATAAATGAGGTTGTAATTTCTGCAAAAAAACTTTGACCGGTCTTCTTTTTCAACAGGCACTCATAGCTTAAGTGGTCAGCTCCTGATTTTAATGCTGCTATCAAAGCCTGTCCGAATTTTTCATATTCCTTTTTGTCCGGATAAAATATATTTGTTGTCTCACCTATACATTCATGCGGTAAATACCCAAAAATATTTATAATTGCATTATTTACATATTTAATTTTTCGTTCAGGCATTTTTACTGTAAAAACCACATCATGTAGGGTATTGTTCAGAATTTCTAAATATTCTTTACTTTCTTTGAGTGTTTTTTCGACCTGTTTGTTCGAAACAATTTCGCCAATGAGCTGAGCGATTGATTTCAAGCGCTTTTTTGCAATTTCGACTATAAAATCGGGACGTGGTTTATAAGCTTTAGCTTTTTGTCTGAGTGTTTCAAAATCAATACGGTATTTTTCAGATAACTCTTTCAAACTTTCATCATCAACCGGCGGGTTTCCATAGCCCATATTTATGGCTCCAATTACTTCATTCCCCACAAAAACTGGTTCTGCAAAAAGCCTCATTCCGCCCGGACAGGCGATATCGGTACTTTTTTTGCTAATAATAGCTGCTTTTGCCGAATTGTTCCAACAGTCGTCGTGGCACAACCACTTGCCGCAATTTAGAGCTTCTTTATTGTCATCGGTATTACAGAGTTTTCTTGAAGCAGCATCTAATAAGCGACACCAGCCGGAATTGAATACACCATAAGCATAATCGCCATTTGGTTCGTAAACGGCTACGGAAGTATCCAACAAATCCATTAATTCGGAAGTCAGCGTCTTTAAGTTTTCTTTTCCGACCGAAGCCAAAATGGTTCGTTCGGTATTGAGTTCGGTTATATCACCATAAAACGGGGAAAAT
>CAYFUK010000080.1:0-2642 GCA_964346325.1 uncultured Candidatus Peribacteria bacterium
ATAATCAAATAAAACTTCTCCAAAATTATGAAATTCCCTCATTACGGCATCAGGTTCCATTTGAAAATTTGCATAAGACTGGATAATTGTATAATGAAGGGAAGCTTCTCTTATTAAAATCAAATCATCCTTTATACCGCGATCTTTAATTTTCGAAATAAGTACTTGGGCTTTTCGGCATTTAACCAAAGCTTCACGGTGATCACCTTCTTTTCTTGCATTGTTCCCCTCTGAAAAAATTTCAAAATAAAGCTCGTGCCATTTATTTTTTAATTCTTTGTCTGATAATCCATCAATCTCCTGCGCCCGGGGAAAGTAAACCGGTATTTCTGATGATGTTCTTCTTTTTCCTATTTCAGGGTCAACCTCTTCAAGAGCAACAGCCATATTATTGCATATGTAATTGTTTTAAAAATACATTACACAGAGTTCTCGGCTCCTGCAAGTTGACATTCTGGTTAATTTGTATTACAATATATAATGTCTGTTAAAAATAAAACATAACAAACAAAAAAATGTTTAACGACAAAGCCAAAAACCAAAAACTTTGGATAATGATTATTATCCTGGTTGCTCTGGTAGCGATAACTCTATTGCTGCAAGCTCAAATCCTTGTAATGCTACAGGATTTACAGACTTATTTTTTCCAATCTTATGAATGGGTAATGGATTCAAATCCAATGCCGCCGATGAAACCGGTTATGGATTCAAACCCGCTTCCTATCTAAAAATCAATAAATCAGTTTATAATTAGTGGAGATCGCTTTACTTCCTCATCTCCACTAATTTTTTTGTTTGATCTTCAAATTTAAGCTTTTCGATAATATCATTTATATCTCCGTCCATAATTCCATGAATATTGCTCCAGCTTTCTTTAATACGATGATCAGTCACCCTATCCTGAGGAAAATTATAGGTTCTGATTTTTTCACTTCTGTCACCTGTACCGATTTGGCTTAATCTGGTTTCACCCAGCTCTTTTTGTCTTTTATCCTCTTCTATCTGAAATAATCTGGCTCTTAACACCGACATAGCTTTAATCTTGTTTTTTAATTGTGATTTTTCATCCTGGCAGGTTACTACAATGCCGGTAGGTTCATGTGTTATTCTAACCGCTGAATCGGTAGTGTTTACAGACTGTCCCCCCGGCCCGCTTGATCTGAAAATATCTATTTTAATATCGGAATCTTTAATATCAACCTCCACTTCATCCACCTCGGGCAGAACAGCGCAACTGACTGCCGAGGTATGAATCCTTCCCTGGCTTTCGGTTGAGGGAATCCTCTGAACTCTGTGAACACCGCTTTCATATTTCATATTTCCGTATGCGTTATCCCCTTTTACTTTAAAAATTATTTCTTTCATTCCACCGTCTGCAGTTTCCGATTTACTAATTAACTCGGTTTTATAACCTGAGTTATCCGCCCATCTCATATACATTCGGAACAATTCACCGGCAAAAAGCGAGGCTTCGTCTCCTCCGGCACCGGCCCGTATTTCAACAATACAGTCTTTTATATCATTCGGATCTTTGGGAATCAGTTCAAGTTTGACTTTTTCTTCAAGTTTTTCTTTTTTTATTTGTGCTTCTTCAAGTTGTTCCTGAGCCATTTCTATCATTTCTTCATCTTTTTCTTTTTCAAGAATTTCCCTGGAATCATTAATATCGCGTATAACTGTTTCATATTCATTTGCCAAATTATAAGCACTTTCAAGAGATTTCAACTTTTTCATTATTCCGGTATATTTTGCCCTGTCACTTGCTACGTCGGGTTTGGAAGCGTCTTTCTGAAGATCTTCATATTCCTGTTTTAATTTTTTTAATTTATCAAACATTAATTTTTAATTATAAAATATCTATCCAGACCCGTAAGGTCCTGTAAAATTTCACATTCCGATTCAGGAAAATATTTTTTAAATAATATTTCAAGTGCGTCTCTTTGTCTGAATCCGATTTCGCCGATAATATATTTAAAACCTTTAACCTGTCCGAATAATTTCTCATAAATTTCAAGACCATCGGTACCGCCATACAAAGCAACATGAGGTTCGTGGGCTTTTGTTTCCTCAGCAATAAATGTATTTGTGTCAGTGCCTATATATGGAAGATTTGCAACTATAATATCAAATTCCATATCTTTTAACTCTTCCAGCAGGTCCGATTTAATAAAGCTTATCTGAACATCGAGCCTTTCGGCATTAATCTTTGCAACTTCAAGGGCTTTATCACTTATATCAGTAGCAAAAATATCAGCTTTTGCTAAATTTTTAGCAAGTGATACAGCAATATTTCCACTTCCCGTACCAATATCCACAATTTTTTTCAAATCCGGCTCGGACCCGATAAGATCAATGATTTTTTCAACAAGAAACTCGGTTTCGGGCCTTGGAATAAGAACTCTTTCATCAATAAAAAAAGGCAAACCAAAAAATTCCTTATGTTTTATTAAATATGCAATCGGAACACCGCGTTCATGTCCGCGAATTTTCTCATAAAATCTTGTGCAGTTTTCATTCGAAACATCATATCCGGGATTTGCCAAAAGAAATTCCCGTGTTTTTTTTAAAATATCGGCCAACAGCACTTCTTTTTCCAGAGAATTACCACCGGTTTGTAATAAATCTTTAATTTTCATGATTTT
>CAYFUK010000081.1:0-2426 GCA_964346325.1 uncultured Candidatus Peribacteria bacterium
AGGATTTGTTAATAAAATCATTGTACCTTCTCCAAGACCGAAAAAATCCAGAAAAAGGAATACGAAATCTATCCATGCCGAATATATCTTTGATTTTCAACAATTAAAATTTCAACTAATTTTCGTTTTTTCAAAATTTTCTATTGCTTTATGTACCTTTGTGAATGGAAAAAACTCATCATTTTGTCCTGATTTTTTTTCAGATAATACTTCCTCTGCTCTTTTTATAGCATCCTCCAATTTATTATCCTCACATAATGTTTCAACCCACCTCGGATTTTTCATGTAACCTTTTTGTTTGGAATAATCCTTTAATTTCTTTCTTAATTCCTCTTCTGCTTCTTTTGAATAGCGGAAGTGCTTCGTAGTTTTATGAAAATGAAGAATAAACCAATATTCAATGCTGGGCATTGATTCAAGAATGATGACATTCTGGTTGCCCTTGTACTTATATTTAAAATTCTGAAATTGGGTTTGTTTACTTTGATTAATGATGATATCCAGGTCGGTAATATAAAATATTAAATCAGCATCACCTAATAAGAGTTGATCAATATGGTTTTCAGCATTTTCTATCGTAAGATTGTTGAAGAGTCTTGGCCGGATTTTATAGCTGTATCCTTGAATATATTTAAGATGATCAAAGTAATATTGTTCCGTCTGGCCATCTCCCAATACGAAAACCCTTTTTCTCTTTGATTTTCTTCTACTTTTTCTTGCCATACAGATCAATCTATATCTGGAACACCTCCAAATTTACCTATTTTATATGCATTATACCATGAGAGTTCTTTTCGGAAATTGAAATCAGCCATCGAGTATAGTTCAGTGCCTCCTGCTTGGTTTTTATCTGTAAACCAGATGGCATCCTTTCGAAGAAGATCCTTCTCATTCAATAATGAAGTGTTGTGGGTTGTAAACAACAACTGTGCCTGATCACTTTCCTTTAAAAACCGTTGGATCAGGTGTGCAATTAACTCAGGATGTAGGGAAGAGTCAATTTCATCTATAGACAGGAAACTGTTTTGGGTCAGCATTTTCATAATCGGGCCTGATAAGCTATAATACCGTAAAGTTCCTGCTGATTGCAAGTTTTCCGATAATTGAAATTTCCCTTGAGCAACCGAATGTTCAAAAGTTAAGTCTTTAATCCGTATTGTTTTTTCCTCAAGAAGCCTTTCTTTTTCTTTCTCTGGTATCTCTCCAGATTCTTTAATCACATTTAATACAGATTCATCCAAACTTTTTATTTTTTCAATGAAGCGGATATCGGAAATATTGAAATCTGCTTTTGTTAAAAAATCGAGAGCAAATCGCCGTGCATTTTCATCTCCCTGAACTTGTGTATTTGTATATTTGGTTAAATCAATTTTAGGAGTAATAGGAGCTAAAAAGTTATATTTAAACCAGTTGAAAACCCTTTCAACTTCCTGAATTGTTATATTTAATTGGCTATAAGCTCCAAAAAATGACATATTTCTAAGCAGTTTTAACTTCAACTGCTCTTTAGCAGTATGGGAAAGCTTTATTTTACTTCCAAAATGAAAGGTTGATGTTTCTGAATTTTTATCAAATACTCTGTCAAATATAAGCGCTGGTTGTCTCCCAGGATAATAAAGAAGCTTTTCCTGATAGATAATATTTTGATCTATTCTTAAAGTGTAGATATGTTTTATATTATCCATAAAAAAAGACAATTCAAAAATCCCGGGTTTATTTTTTTGTTCACCAAATTGAAAAGGAATAAATCCGGTATTTTCATCTCTGTTATCCCTGGTTGAAAATATAATCTTTCGGAGAAATTCAACAGCAGCAACAAGGTTACTTTTACCCGAAGCATTCGCCCCGTATACCATTCCAAGTTTCATAATACGGGTGCCATTGATTTCTTTCACATAATAATCCTCAAGTGATTTATCCGCAGTTGCTTCAAAGCTGAAGATGGTTTCATCTTTAAAGGAAAGATAGTTTCTTATTTTAAATTCAAGAAGCATTTTATTTTAATTTTTTGTAATATTTTTACAAAATTAACAAAAAGAATTCATGTTTGTTGAATTCTTTTTATAAAAGTCACTTAAAATATTCCAGATGCTCCTTTTGCCGAAACCCAACTTATGTTTCGCCGTAAAAAGAGATTAAAAACTCCTGTTGCATGAAACAATATAAAATCCATGCCTAAGACATTATAGACTTTAAGAAACAACTCAATCAATTTTTCGAATACAACCCAACAGTTAAGATCAGGTCAATCGGTTTACTCTATGGTATCATAAATGAGAATGAAGCTCTGTTGAACAACAATATGCTTGTGGCAGAGATTTTTTATGAGTGAATACGGATTGTTTGCCGAAATGATTCCTGCCTGTACTGAGGCATCATCAGGTGCTTATCAGAGGGTAATAATAAAATGACAATCAAATACGTTA
>CAYFUK010000082.1:0-2355 GCA_964346325.1 uncultured Candidatus Peribacteria bacterium
CCTGTCGAATGTAAACACCGACAGGACAGTAAGGTAGATACAGACCGTGAGTTTAATCAGTCATTTGAATGTAAACAACACTTCCTTTAATCCAAATCTCAACAATCGCACTAACAGTGGCATCAACCGGAGCAACGGTGCCATAAATCCGAAATTCCATATCTCTTGAGGAGCTACCGGTAGCCAATTGATTAAGTTGGGCTTTCAATGCACTGACCCCAGTTGCCTGTAGGTTGGTCAATACCGGCACATTATTATCCGGAATATTGATCTCAAACTCATCCAGAATGGGCAGGTAATTATTGGCATCCCACGAAAGTATCTCAATGCTAATTTCCATGGAAGAGGCAGTATTTTCTGACCTCTCGGAGACATTTAAAATCAAACCTTCAAGAACCACCATCTCAATTCGTCCTTCCTCGTCTTTGGCATCATCAATGGCATTTTGAATGTCAGTTCCGGGAATGGTAATCATTTCAGAAAAACCTTCTGTTTCCACTGATACCGAGCCACTTTCTTCAAAGGAAGCCACCAGGGTAACTTCTTCCTCGCAACTTGTTGCCAGAAGAAGCATTACCATCATCGACATTAATTTCTTAATCATGACTTATTTTTATTTTTGGTTAATTCCAAAGCCTACACCGGCTGAAAAAGTGCTTTGTTTGGCCATATTATAATCGCCATTAATTTTAAGAGGCCCCAGATTAAAGGTAAGTCCGATGGTTAAACGCAGATTATTGGCACCTTCCATGTCAAACTTAATGGTTTCTTCGGTTTGACTGCCGGGCACATCACCTTCTCCGGTGTAAGTGTATTGAACATCAACATTACTGCTTTCAATGCCCAGCCCCCCGTAAAAAGTAATGACCGGAACAGAGTAACTACCTTGCAGGCTGATCAGGCTTGCACTGGCATCAAAGTAATCACCAATCTTAAAAGACTGCCGATAGTAACCTACCGCCACATCAACAGGCAATAAGGTGATATACTGATTGATGTTGTGCCTGATTCCCCATCCGAAAAGATCCAAATCTCCCATATCTTGAAGATCAAGGGTAATGTAACGCACAGTAAGATCGGTTCCCATAAGTGAACCTATGGTAATTTGAGGTGTGGCCAAAGGCATATAGTCAATATCAAACCCGGCGGGAAATGCATAATCAATCAATCCGCCGCTGGCTTCAACAGGAACTATCACCGCCTCTTTGGGGCCAAATACAGTTGGAACTTTGTAAGGGCCTTCAGGAGGATACAAACTACTTTCGGTATAAGCCTGAAAGTATTTTTGATCATCCGGGATCACAGCAACTTGTCCAACCACGCCAATGTAGAGCTGAAAACCTTTTTTCTTCACTACTGCCTGACGGAACAATCCACTGTTGAGATCTGCTGAAAAAGCATCCGCAAAGGGTTGCAGATATTTTTTTCCATTGTCCTGAGTATACTTCGAGACGTAATCTTCAAGATCCTGGCCGACTGTCACCCCCATGCAAATAAAGGCCACAGCCAAAAGAAAAAGGCGCTTCATTATCGTCCGATTAAGTTGTATAACTGAAATAGCGTCGAAGACATTTTCCCGAATGCGGGAAGTATTTCAAAGTCAAAACCATTTCGAAAAAATGATTAAAACTTCTTATTAATTAGTTCACAGACGAATAAACAAACAGAAAATGCTTGAACTTTTCGCCCGGGGAAGAATCAATTGATAAAGAGATGATAGCAGAGCCGGTTAAAATATTTCCAAAAGGTATTAATCCTAAAACGAATTATTGAGTTCCTTAATCATCCACATTCTTCATCACTTCATCATACATATAAAGTTACACCCAACCTATTCCTAAAGCAATAGCAAGAGAGGGAAAAAAGATTTTAAAAGCCAGGTTTCTTATTGTGCATACCTCCCCTGGCGATGCAGATTTCATAAAGCCTCATACCATGTGCTATTTTTTGATTGACCTGCTGTAAGAATTAAAAATCCTGATATTAAAAACACAGATTGCAAATCCGTGTTAGCAAGTATTTATTTGTAAACAAAGTAGCCGGGTTGAGCGGCAAACCCGCATTAGGGGAGTAAAAACAAAAAAGGCCTGACTTAATGAAAAGCCAGACCTTTTAGGTTGTTTGAAAACGTATCGTTGTTAGTTATTGCCGGAATAAATTATTCCGAAACCACTTCAAAATCAATATCCACCTTCACATCGCGGTGCAATTTGATCTGAGCTTTGTAGCTTCCGACTCCTTTAATAGTGTCCTCGGCAATGCTGATGTTTTTGCGCTCAATATCGAAGCCTTCTTTCTTAAGCGCTTCAGCGATCTGAATGTTATTAACAGACCCGAAGATCTTTCCTGTGGAGC
>CAYFUK010000083.1:0-2314 GCA_964346325.1 uncultured Candidatus Peribacteria bacterium
TATTCAAGAGCATTGGAAATGAATAATACAACTTAAACTTTAATTTGTAAAGTTTATGTAATAATTGGGGTTAATTAATAGATCCAAAAAAAAACTTCCGACAATAAACAGTTTCATGATGATCCGGAGCATATGAAGCTTTTATTTCTTTTCCGGACCTCACACATTCTCTTTTCCACAATTTACACGGAGTTCTTAAGCTCATTCTCGCCAGATGCCTGCAGTCGGGACATTTTCTGGACACGGGAAGATTAAGCTTTTTATGAAAATTAATATTCTCATCATAGATTTCAAATTCATTATTGCATTTTTTGCAAGTTTTGATATTAAACAAATTCTTTTAAATAGCACTGCTCGCAATAAACCTTTTCAGGCCGCTCTGGTGAATAGGTTGACTGAATATCAGCACCGCATTTTTTACAGCTCCGGTTCCAGAAGTGCCTGGCATTTTTAAATCGCATTCGTTTTTTATGCCTGCAATCGGAACACTTCAGAGGAATCGGCAATTCTAATTTTCTGTAAAACGAAAGCTCTTTATTTATAATTTTATAATTTCTTCCGCAATCTTCACATGCAATAATTTCATAAACTATGGTATCCTGAACATCTTTAATATTTACGGGAACTGTGCAGGTTTGTTTTTTGTGATGTTCTGAATCCGGATCCATCCATTTATATCCATTAGCCAAAGCTTCTTCTTTGGTCAAAGGAAAATAATCAATAACCGCTGTTTCGTTATATGCAAAGGGAGAAAGTTTAATCGGGAAATATTCTCCCCACTCGCCATTTTTGGTCATCTGCTTTACGATTTTTGGTACCAGGGCCTCCCATTGTTTCTGTGAATACTGTTTGTTCAGAATACAATACCTTTTATGATGCATATTGGTACATCCGAAAAGATATTTTGTTGAAAAGCAATTATCAATGTAAAAACAAAAATAATGATGATCAAATGAAAAATTTGAAAACATAGTCTGTTTTAAAAAAGTGCCGGCCATATTTTCGTAACAAAGCTCTGATTCAAACCCTATTCTCGTGCCGTCATAACAATCTTTAATTTTAAGCGCCACCTCGCAATACTTGCAGTCTTCACTGTCATCAACTTCGAAACAATATTTGCAGTTTTTACAATTATTAAGATAAGTACCGAGACAATTCTCGCAATTTTCCATTATTAAATTCGGATGAGGCATCATATCCCATATTTTCTTCACTTCTTCTTCAAAAAGTTTGATATTATTCGGAGTTAATACTATTTCTTTCATTCGTTTTTCATATTCCTCTTTTGAAAGCTGTTCATTAAAAAAACAATACTTTTTTTGCCTCAATCCCACGCAGCCAAAACAATAATTGCAGCTTTTACAATCATAGCAAAATTTACAGTCATTGCAGTTAAAACACCAAAAAGAAAACAACACTCTGTTCACATTAAAACATTTAAAACATTCGTAACAAAGTTCACAATTATCCGACCAGTAATTGTCCATACAATCGGTTCCGTGAAACTGGTACATCGTATACATACAATCCTCGTTAAAGTGCCCTCCAATAGTCATGTAACAGTTTTTTGTGTCGGTTTCCAAATGGGTATATTCACTGTTCTCAATATTTTTATGAAGAAGATTACATACCGGAACTTCATTTCTTAAGTCTCTGAACTGATCAAAAAACGGTCTGTCAAAATCAAATTCCCTTCCGTAATCAGTTGGATCCCATTTGTCGCTCCACCAACATTTAGTGCAGTAAACAGGCATTTTTGCGTCTTTGGTATAAATTGAAACCATTGATTTATTACATAAATCGCAGTTTCTCTTATATAATTTTCTGTCATTTCTGAAGGCAAGACGTCGTTGCTGGCGGCAATCATAACATAAAATCGGAGGCGGAACTTTCAATTTACTGCCATTAATTACAGGTGATATTTTATCATAAAATTTCAGATCGTCTTCAGTGATCTCAAAATCATTACTACAGTTTTTACAGTTGTTTTGTAACATGCGAACTTTTAATCATGCGAGACCAAAACTCCCGAAGGAGTTACAATCTCTGAAACAAGACTTAATTGCCCTCTTATTGATGCAACGATTTCACCTTTTTCATCAATAATATTTTCAGGAGATTCGTAAGTAACGGGATTTATAGAATCTTCCGGATCACCGCATAGGAAAAATTCCGAATTTTGTTTGGTCATAATAATATAAGTTAAAAGCCAATTTTATTTTAACCTGAATTAAAAAAACTTGTAAAGTTTTTATTTTTTTTCAACAATTGTCCAAGATTGATCGGCAATCGTATTCGCGGAAGCACTGTCAAT
>CAYFUK010000084.1:0-2305 GCA_964346325.1 uncultured Candidatus Peribacteria bacterium
AATTGAAAGTTAGAAGGAACTGCTTCTGCTATTTCAGTGATGTTTTGCTTGCGCTTTTTGGCCATAATTATTTAATGTTGCGTGGCAGGGCCATCAGGATTCGAACCCGAACTTTCGGTTTTGGAGACCGACGTGCTACCATTAACACTATGGCCCTTTATGTATGTGAATATGCACTGGCACAGTATACGCAAATTGCTAGCTTTTTTCCAGTGATTTGCGTATGGAGCTATTCAGCGTCAGCCTCTTCAACTTCAATCTCCTCAGCATCGGCATCCGCAACTTTATTCATTTTTATAAAGGCTGCGCTTTGCATTTCTCCGTCACCTGCGATCATGTATTTAAATGGAGCAAAGAAGTCATGAACCATTTCGTAAGCTTTGCGCGACTCTTCATCCATGGGGCCTTCAACTTTTTCCATATCCTCCATAACCCGGTCTACATATTTAAAAGCCTCTTCAACGGAAATATAAGATAAATTGTAAGGATAATCTTTAATAAATTCGCCTCCCTGTTCAACTTCCATACTTGAAGCTACAGAAACAAATTCATCCTGAGCAAACACTTCATCAAGCCCCGAATAAGTAGAGACTACAAAATAATCATTATTAGTAAGACCATAATATAATTCAACCGGCTCGGTAAAAATTCCGCTTGGCAAGCCTGCGGCCAATAGCTCCTGTTCTGTCATGTCAGAAAAATCAAGGCTGAACCTGTTCATTTCACTGCTTCCGACTTCAACAACTTCTTTTTTAACAACATCCGTAAGGATTTTTGCAACATTAACTCCCGGCCCTGCATTAGCGAGCATAGCATCATAAGCCTGTTGCAATGCGGTGTCAATAATATCAAGAACCTTCTGCGCACCTTGCGGATTGCTTGTTGCATCAACATAAAAAGAAATCGCGGGAATCATGCTTTCGTTCCGTTGGACCACCATTGCAAAGCCTTTATCCATCCATGTAAGAACATCTTCTTTAAGGTCGAGTTCGATTGTTTTTTTAATAAGAAGCTCCGCTTTTCGCATTTCTTTGCTTGTTTCTTCATCCCATTCATAAATTTCAAGACTCTTTTCAATTATTTTTTTAAGGTCATATATTTCGGAATACATTATAAGTTTTTCGCCCGGAATTCCGCGGAACAGATAAGGCTCATGAAAAGTAAAATCTCTGAAATTCAGTTTGCCTTTGTTTGCTGTATTGGTCAGCATTCTAACACCTTCGTCTTCAGCGTAAAGCGCTATGGCTACAGACATTTTAAGCTCCTGGTTAAGCTTTAAGGGATAGTCTTCTTTTTGCAGTTGGTTTATAAGTTCAAAATAGTTTTCGTAATTTATATAAAAATCAGCGAAATTTTGCTGCGGTAAATCTTTGATTGCTTCTTTGTAAAGCTCGTTAGATAAAATTGATTCCTCGTTATTGTTCATTCTTTTTAAAGCGCCGTGCCTTAAATTTTGTTTGTTCGTAAGTATAATTGTGTCTTTGTACAGAGCAAGGTACGAGTCTTCATTTTTGTTGTCCAGAGTTGTCGCGCCGAATTGTTCGCCTTTTTCCGCTTCACCTTCGGCGAGTTTATCAATAAGTGATTGCATTTTTTCCGTGTCGTTGACTATCGCCGCAATGTAAATTTCAGGCATTTCATCTTCCTTAAGATTTTCCGGATTTCCACCCATTGCCATTAGAACTCTATAGTTTTCTCCAAAAATCGGTTTTATATCTTCTTCATATTTTATGCCGATTTTATCTAGTTCCATCTGTGCTTCTTCAAGAATTCCGTCATAAATCCGGCTTACTGTTTCTTCCGGAAAATAAGAGCCGAGTTTTTCGAGCTTTTGTTTTTGGAGCTCGTTTTTTTTGTTAAGAGTCATCATAATCATGGCGTCTTTTGGAATATAATTTTCAAGCGCAACGCCCTGACTTGAAAGTTTTGAATCATCAAGTTCGTACTTATTGCAACCTGCAAGGGTAATTACAAGTGCAACTAACAAGCCGACTATGAATAGCGACTTCAAGAAAAATTTAATTCTCATAGTAAAAATATTTAAAGATTTGGTTTAATTGCCTTTTTTAGCGTCTTTCCTTTTTGCAGTTGTGTGTTTTCTGCATTTTTTACAGAACTTTTTTACTTCCTTGGTTATCTCGTCGTTTCTTCTTTTATCATAAGCTGTTGTCTGGATTGGCGCATTGCATTCACTGCATCTCCATACTGCGAACTGACTTTTTCCGTGTGCCATAAATATTAATTAGGATTTTTCATGTGCCTAGGGATTATATGGGAAGGGGAGCGAAAAATCAAATTTTTTTGT
>CAYFUK010000085.1:0-2226 GCA_964346325.1 uncultured Candidatus Peribacteria bacterium
CTCTAAAAGCCTTTTCCGTCAAAGTGTAAAACAAAATGCTAATAATATGTAAAATAAAAATCAGTTAAAGTGTAAAATGCCAAAAACTTATTATATCTTTGTGCTGTAAATGAAGCATATATGAAATACTATATCAGGATAGTAGAAGAAGAAATAAAGCAAAAGTTGCAAGCCTCCGGAGCATTGCTGATTAAAGGGCCTAAATCTTGCGGGAAAACTGAAACTGCCAAACAATTTGCTGAAAGTATGTTACAAGTTGACCATGATGAACAAGTCCCCATCGTAATGAGCGTTAATCCCAAAATTTTACTGGAAGGGAAAACACCCCGCTTAATTGATGAGTGGCAGGAACAGCCTAAGTTGTGGAATTATGTCAGGCACGAAGTGGATGACAGAAAAAAGAAAGCTCAATTTATTTTAACCGGCTCTGCAAATCCTGAAGAAGAAATAAAATTGCATAGCGGAGCAGGAAGATTTACTATTGTTGAAATGCAGACCATGTCATGGCAGGAAATGGGCTATTCGTCAGGCTTAGTAAGCCTCAATGCATTATTGCATGGCGGGGCAATAGCGTATTCAAACAATAGGCTGTCCATTGAATTGATTGTTGAAAGAATGATTAAAGGAGGTTGGCCCTCATTGCTAAACACTTCTCTTAGTGAGGCGATTCTATTAAACAGAAGTTATGTCGATTTATTGGCAGAGGCAGATATGAGCCGGGTTTCAAATGTGAAACGTGATCCTCAGAAAGTTCGTTCTTTGCTTCGTTCAATTGCCCGGAATATAGCCACTTTAGTTGATAATACTACCTTAGAAAAAGATATTAAAGCTGTTGAAGATACAGATTTATCGCGCCCTACCATTATTGATTATCTAAATGCATTGTCGCAATTGATGATATTTGAAGAACAACCCGCATTTAATACACAAATACGTTCGTCCAGTTCATTGCGCAAATCTCCTAAAAGACATTTTTGTGATGTTTCGCTTGCAATTGCAGCATTAAAGTTAGATAAAAAAAGATTGATGAACGATTTGAAATATTGCGGATTTCTATTTGAATCGCATGTATATCAAGATCTTAAAATGTACGCCAGGGCAAATGATGCCGAAATTTTTCATTATAGAGACTCCACAGGTTTAGAAGTTGATGCAATCATACAACAAAGTGGTGGGGCATGGGCTGCATTTGAAGTTAAACTGGGAATTGGCATGCTCGATGAAGCTGCAAACAATCTGTTGACATTTAACGAACGAATTGATGAAAAAAAGTATAGAAAACCGGCATCTTTGAATATTATAACCGGAACAGGAATGAGTTTCACGCGGCCTGACGGTGTAAATGTAATATCATTGGCTTCGTTGGGTAAATAAGTGTTTGAAGCCGTTCGATAACTCGGATGAAGTCAGATTACGCAGACTTATCAGGCTTCTACAAGCGTGTTGTATGGGGTCTGGTGCAGGAAGTGCCGCAGTCGGAGAAGACACCCTTCTACCAGCGCTCGCCCTATGCCGCGGCAAAGCTCTATGCCTACTGGATTACGGTCAATTACCGCGAAGCCTACAACATGCGCGCCAGCAACGGCATCCTGTTCAACCACGAGTCACCCATCCGTGGCGAAACCTTCGTCACCCGCAAAATCACCCGCGCTGTTTCCAAGATTGCCCTGAGCCTGCAGGATAAGCTCTACCTCGGCAACCTCTCCGCCCGGCGCGACTGGGGTCACGCCAAAGACTACATCAAATCCATGTACCTCGTCCTCCAGCAAGACCAACCCGACGACTACGTCATCGCCACCGGCATCACCACCACCGTCCGCGACTTCGTCCGCTACGCCTTCCAAAACGTCGGCCTCGAAATCCAATTCCACGGCGAAGGAGCAGAAGAAAAAGGGTATATCACAGCCATTAACGAACAAAAATTCAAAGAAAAAGTCGGCGAAAAATACCTCGATAAGGTAAAAGCCCAACTCGCCCCCTTTGAAAAGCATTAAAAATTTCGGGTAAATTTTTTATCAAGCTTCAGATTCTGCGGTAGGGTTGTTATTTATTGATATGTTCAAAACAATCTATTAGAATTTTTAATTCCAGGGAGATTTCGCTCTTTATTTCCGGATTCATTTTTTTGAAGATATATGAATTTTAACATATTAACTATACAGTCAAATACCATCCCCTTAAGGCCTCTTAAAACATGAATAAAACCTATCTCATTGATGTAAATCT
>CAYFUK010000086.1:0-2138 GCA_964346325.1 uncultured Candidatus Peribacteria bacterium
TATTTAACATACTTAATCGCAGCGCAGAAAATTTATTATGGAAAATATTGAGTCATCAGATCATTTGACATTCCCGGAAAAAAATTTTATATTTACACATAGAACAATGAAGAAAAGTTTTTAACCTGATTAATTCATGAACAAAGAAGATGAAAGTCTTCTTTTAGCATAAAAAGCAGTAAAACAAAAGAACGTTTAATTTTTAAAATCAATATATTATGAAGAACACCGGATTATTTTTAGGCGGATTGATCTTAGGAGCTGCCGCAGGTGCAGCCATGGCTTTATTGTACACTCCGCAAACCGGAGATGATACTCGCAAACAGATCAAGGAAAAAATTGATGAGCTTGAAAAAGAGCTCGATAAAATGCGTGAAAAAATGAAAGAACGGGGCACCGAAATGAAAGGTGAAGCCCAAAAAAGAATTCAGGAACTGGAATCCAGAATCGAAAAATTAATGGAAGAATATCGCCGCAAGGCTCCTGAAGCTACTAAGTAACAGGAACCCTGCAATCAATAAAAAAGTTGTTCTCAACAGAACAACTTTTTTATTTTGTATCAAACCTGCCAAAAACTCTTTAAATTTGCAAAATCATACCAATCGATAGATGACATTTTTCCCTTTTTGTCATCGGGACTTAATAAATGGTTAGAAAAATGCCCGAAATGAAAGAGAACTTTTCAGAAAACATTAACGAGCTCAAAAAAGAACTGGAGGAATTTCTTCAGGCCCGGTTTGATTTGACCAGACTTCACATCGCCGGTGAACTTTCGCGGGCCATTACCGGATTACTGACAAGAACAGTGGTCCTGTACCTTTTATTCTTTGCATTGATGTTCTTTTCAGTGGCCGGTGCTTTGCTGCTTGGAGAATGGATTAACTCCTATATTATTGGGTTTGCAGCCATCGGTCTTATTTTTTTGTTGGCCACCCTCATATTTTGGCTTCTAAGAAAAAGGCTCATTGAAAGGCCCATTGTTCGAAACTTTATTGATTTGATGTTCCCAAAATTTGATCATGATGAAGAAACAGAAGAAGAAGAATGATTTTCGCCACATAAGAAGCTATAAAGAGATCAAAGCCGAAAAAATGCATTTGGCTTATCGGTTGCGTTATACCGAAAAACAACTTGAGCTTCGACTTTTAGAAATCGGCTATTTTCTTCACCCTGTTCGCCTGGTTCCCTCTCTGGTGACCGAATGGGCACAGCCGATGCTTAACGAGCTGAAAACAAGAGTCCAGGATTACCTGTTTGGAAGGAATAAAAAAAGAAAACAGAAACAACGTGCAAAAAGAAATATGCAGGAAGAATAAAATTTGCCTGGTTTTACCTGTTTTTTCCGTTCGCAGCACGGCTGCCTTTTCCTGATGCTTGAGCTTTCCTGTTACAGATTTAATCAGATAATCAAATGGTTGCACATCTGACTACCGTTGTTTAATTTTAGTATAGCTGTCTAAAAAGTTATGTTCTTTTCCGATCCCGATCATTTGTTAAAGTCCTAAAGCAGCCCCTATATTTGTGCCAAATGGCAAATTTGATGAAAATGCAACTTTTCCCTCTTTCCCATTTTTATCAGATGTCTGGAAAAGTGACATTTGGCACAAATACGGATAATGACAGCTTGGCAACTTTTCCTGCCAAATGACATTATCAACGGGGCGACAAGAAATAGCACAAGGCAACGCCCTGTGAAAAAGTGGCCGGAGATTTCCGATAGCCCTGAAAGAGGGACGGCAAATTCTTTCTCTCTTACAGAGTTTTGGCGTATATAAAAAAATCTCACAAACAGGGCATTGCCCTGTGCTATTACTGTCGCCCTTTCAGGGCTCTCCTTAAGCCAGGAAAATTAGGAATAGTCACCACGCATTTAAAATAATAAGCCTTTTTAGACACCTTCCTAACTTCCAAAAGAGCAATACTTTCGGACTTAGTGTGACTGAAATATTAACCATATCCCTCTTTTAATCCGGTCCATCTCTGTTTCCAAATGACCTTATAGTACCTGCAACAGTCTTTTCTTGCAAAATATTTACTATATTCGTGCACTTCCAGGACTTTTTCGATAAAAGCAGGATCTTAAAAAAAACGGACCTTAAATGACCAATGAAGACCGTTATGCACTGATAACAGGAGCC
>CAYFUK010000087.1:0-2062 GCA_964346325.1 uncultured Candidatus Peribacteria bacterium
AGGGCTTATTTTGATGATCTCAAGTCCCAAATTTTCCGCTTTTTCGTATTTCCTTTGTATCAACTGAATTTCCCCGATTTTTAAAAGAGGTTCGATTTTTTCGGGTTCCTGTTCACTTGCATTTGTATATGCATCGATTGCCAAAGAATAAATTCCGCTTTCATAATAAAGATCACCTTTATTAATAAGTTCTTCATAAGATTTTTTCCGCGCGATTTTCTCGGGTTCTGTAAGTTCTTCGCTTTCAACGGCTTTAATCGGCTCCGGTTCTTCGTGCGTTTTTAAAAAAGGAAAATCAATTATATCAAAAACATATAGTGTAAGAACTATTAAAGTACTAAGCAGTAGTATATTTAGAATTGTGAGGAATTTTCTCATAAAAGTTTATACGGTTTGATATAAAGATTTATTATTTAAACAATGACCGTGAGTGAGAGCTATCGCAAGTGCATCAGCCGCGTCGTCCGGTTTGGGTATATGGTCTGTTCTCAAGAGCATTTGAACCATTGTCTGGATTTGTTCTTTTTTTGCCTTACCATCCGAACAAAGAGCCTGTTTAACCTGTAAAGGATTATAAGAGGCAAGCGGTATATTTAGTTCGGTAAGCTTTTGCAGAATAACACCGCGCGCCTGAGCAACAGAAATTGCCGTTTTAACATTTTTTGAAAAATACAGTTCTTCAACCGCCGCAAAATCAGGTTCGAATTTTTCAACCAGCATTTGAAGATCACAGGCTATTTCTTTTAAACGCATTTCCATTGGCTGATTTTTTGAAGTTGTTATACAACCGTAAGAAATCATATTAAAAACATCGTCGGATTCCTGGACGATTCCATAACCTACCGTAGCTGTACCCGGATCGATACCCAAAATGCGCATAAAGCTTATATTAACGTCTTATCTATAATACTTTTAAATAGCCCTTGTTACAATATGTTTTTCTTTACCGAATGCCAATAAAACAACTGCTTTTTTACCTTTTTCTTTCGGCAAAAGCTTTTTAATATCATTAATGTAATTTTTGTTTGTTATTTTGCCTTCAATTACGTCATTTATTCCCCATAAAAGCGCTAAATGATTTTTTAGTTTTTTATTGGCTGTCATTACCACCGTGTGAATATAACAGCGATGCTTTGAAACAGCCCGTACATCATTTTCATCATCAGTTGCAATAATAATATTTTTTGCATTGATCGATTCGGCGAGTTCGCACACTTCAAGCCCCAGGGCATCCATTTCTTCTGTTTTACTGTTATCGTACCTTGCCGGTAAAAGTTCACCATGCTTTTTAAGTTCTTGTTCAACATTTGCAGCAACTTTTGCAAACACTTTAACCGATTTAACGGGGTACAAACCAACAGCTGTTTCGTTGGATAACATAATCCCGTCCGAATTATCAAAAATGGCATTTGCAATATCACTTACTTCGGCGCGCGTAGGTGTGGGACTTTCAGCCATTGATGCAAGCATTTGTGTTGCCGTTACAACGGGCTTACCCGCAAGATTACATAGATGAATCATCTTTTTTTGAATAATGGGGACCTTTTCCGGACCGATTTCCATGGCAAGGTCACCCCGTGCCACCATAAGTGCGTCAGAAGCCTCAATTATTTCTTCAAGGTTTTCAACCGCTTCTTTACGTTCGATTTTAGCTATAATTTTAACGGGTTTTTTACCGATCAACTTACGCAGATCTTTTATATTTTTTGCATTATTTACAAAAGAAAGCGCAACATAATCAATATCCTGAGTTAGTCCGAATTTTAAATCTTTTTTATCTTTTGCCGTAATAGGTGACACGGTTATGGAAGCATCCGGAACATTTATTCCTTTATTTGCTTTTATTGTGCCTTTGTTTAAAACTCTGCAGTATATGTCTTTTTTGGATCTTTTTGTTACTTTAAGTTCGATCTGACCGTCATCAATAAGCAGAAGATTATTCTTTTTTACATCTTTATATAAACCTTTGTATTGAACCGGAATTTTATTTTTTGATTTTGGTCCGCATGTGAGGATTATTGTTTCTCCTTTTTTTACCTGTGTATCTTTTATTCTTCCGATT
>CAYFUK010000088.1:0-2057 GCA_964346325.1 uncultured Candidatus Peribacteria bacterium
CATTCTGCTTTATAGGTTACAACCAAATAAACAGATGGTTGCTTTTATACTAAATTGGCAGACCGGGTTAACTCTAAAGTAAAGCGATACTTCGCACAACTCGTATCGCACAACTTAGGTTTTAAAAAGTTATAGGCTTGCCGTTGTTTTATACAAATTCGTTCTTTATATGGAATTCCTTGCCTTCAGAAAGAAGGGATGTGAATTTGTTTTTTGCGGAAGGGTATTTAGTTATTATTTAGTTAACAGCAATTATATGGAGAAAAAAAGCCAGGCGGAAATGTCCTTTTTGGAACACCTTGAAGAGTTTAGGTGGCATTTGGTGCGTTCTTTTCTTTACATTCTGGTTTTTGCCATTCTGGCGTTTGTCTTTAAAGATGTTGTCTTTGATGTGATTCTTCTTGGTCCGAGCAATCCTGATTTTTTTACCAATCAGTTTCTTTGTGACCTTGCCGACAGAATGGGGATGCCAGCCTTGTGCATCAATCAGACGCAGCTTTTATTGCAGAATATAAAAATGACGGGGCAATTTACCACGCATTTGTGGATTTCATTCCTTGGTGGTATTGTGGTTGCATTTCCGTTGATTTTTTGGGAGTTCTGGCGATTTATAAGGCCCGCCCTCTATAAGGAAGAGGTTCAGCATAGCCAGGGAGCCATATTTTTTGCTTCTATTTTGTTTACCATCGGTATTTTGTTTGCTTATTACATCATCAGTCCCCTGTCCGTTCACTTTCTAGGGAATTATCAGGTAAGTGAAAAAGTTGATAATATTGTCAACCTGGGCTCTTATATAGGAACCGTTGCTTCCATTATCCTGGCTAGTGGCATTCTTTTTGAGCTTCCTATGTTTATTTATTTCATGAGTAAAGTTGGGCTGGTGACTGCCGAATCACTAAAAAAGTACCGGCGGCATTCATTTGTTGTTGTCCTCGCGCTTGCCGCCATTATCACTCCGCCCGATGTGATCAGTCAGATATTGGTTTGCCTCCCTCTGTTTTTGTTGTATGAAGCCGGCATCATTATTGCAAGGGGAGTAGAACGAAAAAAAGCCCGGGAGCTGAATCATGTAAAGTAAATGGCTAACCAGTGGGCCTAAAATGAATTCGACACCCATGAAAGAACGCAGAAGATTACATACTGAAAACCTGGTGAAACGATACCGGAACCGTACGGTTGTAAAAGGAGTATCTGTAGAAGTGAGTCAGGGTGAGATTGTCGGATTACTTGGGCCGAATGGTGCCGGCAAAACAACCACTTTTTACATGATCGTGGGGCTTATAAAGCCCAACGAAGGTGAAATTTATCTGGATCAGGAGCGAATCACCAAAGAGCCCGTTTATATAAGGGCCCAAAAAGGCATTGGATATCTTGCCCAGGAGGCCAGTGTTTTCCGTAAACTTACTGTGGAAGACAATATCAAGGCTGTTTTGGAGATGACCAGTTACTCGAAAGAGCACCAAAAAGAACGGTTGGAACAATTGATCCGGGAGTTTGGACTTGAGCATGTCCGAAAAAGTATGGGCATTCAGCTTTCCGGTGGAGAACGGCGGCGAACAGAGATTGCTCGTGCCCTGGCCATTGATCCCAAGTTTATTTTGCTTGACGAACCTTTTGCCGGTGTTGATCCCATTGCAGTGCGTGATATTCAGGAAATTGTTGCCAAACTTAGGTACCAGAACATCGGCATTTTAATTACTGACCACAACGTGCATGAAACGTTGTCTATTACCGACCGGGCCTATTTGCTTTTTGAAGGGGATATTCTGAAAGCCGGTTCGGCGGAAGAGCTTGCCGATGATCCGGATGTGCGCAGAGTTTATCTGGGTGATGATTTTGAATTGCGGCGACGCGTTTTTGAATATTCCGACTCGAGACGTACGGATGATGAGAAATAAAAGCAAATTTCCGGAAGGCTCTATTTTATTGTTGCGATGTTGTTTTATGTAATTGAAATTTAAAACCTTAAGGGATTTTTGTATTTCTAATAATATGGATTACCGCTCAGCTCTGCTGCTTTGCTCGCAAAGAAATCCATCGTTAAGGAGGTGCGGATT
>CAYFUK010000089.1:0-1955 GCA_964346325.1 uncultured Candidatus Peribacteria bacterium
TGAATAATAGGTGCCACCAGTTCCTGCCGCCATTCTTTGAACTGTGGCTACTGTTTGATATTCTTCCTTGCTGTGGAAAGCGCATCCGTCATCGTTGAGGTTGGATTCATTTTCCCAGGAAATTTTAAAGCTGTATTGAAATTCGGCTTGGTTCACTCGTTTGCAACTCGTTTTTTCTATTCCGATGATACCGCCAATGGCCTGATCCTGGTGAATGTTAATAATGAGCGCCTGCTTTTCGGGAAAAACCCTGGTGGCATCTTCTAAATTATCGCCGTCATAAGAAATTGTTCCTTTTCTCGATCCGTCGGCAAGCGAATAGGTTACCGCGTTGTTGCTATTGAAGCGCACCACACTTTTTTTGCCGTATAAGGTAAGATTTTTCAGCATGTCGGTGCCAAAACTTACTTTTTGGGGGCTTGTTCGTCCGGTTTGGTCAATATCAGCCAGATCGTTGTCTTCCGAAGCAGTCTTGGTGTCGCTTGTTTGTTCTTTGGAATCGCTTTCTTTTTCAGCTTCTTTTTGCATTTCTTTTTTCAATTCTGCCTTTAACTCTTCTTTGAGCTTTTCTCTGTTGGTTTTATTGTTGCCACATGCCGACAACAGAACCATCAATACAATAATCAGACTTAAATTTTTCATTTTAAACTCTTTTTTTAGAAATACTATTAATTTATTTGCTGGCGTAGTAAAGACCGGTATCAGATATATCTGAAACCCGGTTATCCTGAATTTTTTCCTGTCAGGAAAAGCCGTTGAATGGATTTAATGTATGAAAACTACCCGGCGAAATGTAGCGCTTGAACTTTCCATTCGCCATTTATTTTTTTGAAGAAAAAACCGCATAAAGAATCGGATTCATCATCAAGGTATGCGAACAGCCTGTTGTTTGGATTCTGGCTCCTCATATCATCAATAGTAGCTTTTGCTATTTCTTCTTTCGCTTGCGCATCAATAAATCGGGGATAATGATCGCCAAAATTCTTTTTATATTCCTCTGTGCATAACCGCATAAAAGCAGCTTTATCATCATTGGCTATAATGTTTTGAAATTTTTTCCAGAAAGCTTTAAACTCTTCTCGCGCAATTTGGTCTGAAAAATATTCTTTGTCTAATTCCCATATGTCTTTGGCAAATTTTAAAAATTGCATTGGAGCATCGTTAAAAGAGGCATCGACATTCATTTCTCCCTCAATGTTCATCCTTTTGATGGACGTTTTGCCCCGAATCGCGTATTTATCTCCGTCTTCAAGCATCATCAGTTTCATGGGAACGGGAGTTGGGTCCATATTGCAACCCAGGCGGTAAATAAATGTAATTTCGGCTTTATTATCCATGTCAAGGTCTGTGATATTCAGGGTTTTAAAACGAAATTCGGCATGGTTTATCAGATCGCATTCTTTTTCCCAGTCTTTTATCATGCGCAATTGTTTGTATCCGGTGCCTTTGTCTGCAAAATGGTAGGCATACAAAAATATATCCTTTATTCCGTTCTTATCAGCTTTTTCCTTATCAAATTCTTCCGTGAAAATGACAAAGTTTTTGCCATTGGCATCCTGCCAGGCTTTCCCTTTAAGCACTTTACCCTTGTAATCTACTTGCGCGGCCATTTCGGGTGAGTAACTTTTCAAAACAAAGTTATTGATGGTATAATCCGGAGTTTTTTCGACTTCCGACTCTTTTTTCTCTTTGTTTTCGGCTTCTCTGGCCATTTCTTCTTTTAGTTCTGCTTTTAACTCTTCTTTTAGTTTTTCGTTATCGGACTTACGGCTGTTGCATGCAAATGCAAAGAGCAGCAAAGCTGTTCCGGTAATTAAATGTAGTTTTTTCATTGTTTGAGTGGTTTAAAATTTGTTAGTATTGGGATTTTATATTTTAGCAATATTGGAATTAAAAAAGGATGTTTAGGCGTGATTATTTGCCTCAATCAATTTCCCTAACCTTACCGAAAGAAT
>CAYFUK010000090.1:0-1919 GCA_964346325.1 uncultured Candidatus Peribacteria bacterium
GCTTATATTATGGGCATAGCTATCCTGTCTGCTGATTATCAGCAGTTGTAAAAATCGTATGTGTCATTTACATGTTTCCTCCTTTTGTTTTTATCGGGTTTTTTCCTGAGTTCATGGGCAGGAATTCCCGGCCGTAAGGCCAAACACTAATACCGTAACTGCATCTTGGATGACAATACCCGGTTAACAAGCCTATGATCATCGAAATCAAAACTTATCATGTACCCGAATATTAGATGCAGCAAAGCTTTGACGCTAAGATCATATCTCAAGGCAAAGTCTTTTAGATGCTGTAGTTTATACACCAATTGATTGATGATGTCGGCGATTTGCAAGAGTTCGTAATAATTTTTTGTGGCATTGAAATTCGTACGGGAATATTTATGACTGACATTATAGTCATCGTTTTTTTGCGTGTTAAACCCTTCGTTCTCAATTTTCCAACGCCGGCGACCAGCCTGGCTTAGGCTATGAATATTTTGAGTGTCGACTTCAATATCGCTCACATGCACAAAGCGGTTTTGCTCAGAGGCATCCGTTTTTTTATGCTTTAGCTCATATTGGGTCTCGAACACATGTAGTTGGTTTCCTTTATAATCTACTGGTTTGAAGATTCTGTAATCATAGAAAAACCAATAGGTACTGTTAGAATCAACATGCCTTTGAGCCTGGTATTCATGAAAAAGCACCTGGTCGGAAATTTCTTCTTGAACACGCTTTAAACTTTTGTCCTTCAACGTGATGATGTATCGCCAATTGTATTTTTGGCATATGTTAAAAACCGGTTCATTCGGGTATAATCCATCCAGAAGCAAAACCAAAGGCAGACGCGGGAAGGCTTTCTTCAGTTTCCGGGTTAGTCTTTTGAATGCTTTGTTTTCAGAATCTTGCTTGTCAAAAGTTTGGTCTGTCGGATTTTCAATCCATTCGGTAGCCAACGACAGCGCAAATCCGTTTGGGGCTATAATCTTTGCCTCCAACACATAGCTGGTCCATACTTTCCGCCCGCTTTTATACTGTTTGAACGCACACCCTGGATAGGGTTCATAATCATAGGTGTGCAAGCCCGTGCCGTCAATGGCCAGCAAATAATACTGCCCAAAAAGTTTAAATTTTTGCAGCGCTTTTGACCGGACGATTTCACGAAACATATCTTGCTTGATTTTGGCTAATTCAGCCGGATTCAGTTGCCGCAGAAATAAATCGACGGTATCGTTATCGGCTACTCTCACGCCAAAGAAGCGTTTGATGTTATCCTGGTAATCAAGGTTTTTAGCCGTGTTATCGGCTTGGTTGCGACTGCCTTGCTTGAAAATGAATATCAGCAATCCGCTTACTATCAATTCCTTTACCTCATAGCGGGGCCGTTTACGATAGTCGGACATCTGGCTGAACTGCTCGAACAGGCTCGGGAAGTGCCGGTTGATGACAAGGTTTAAATGGCTAACGAGCATGTACTTCTCGTGTTTTTGCAAGCGGTATTTACAACTTGCATTGCGCTGTGCGTTTGTTTTACTTTTCTTATTATAAAAGGTAAAAAATAAATAAAAAAGTGAAAAATAATTTGTTTATTATTCTGAATATCAATATATTTGTAGGGAATTAATAACAAAAAAGTCGCTCAGAAAGGTGGGAACCTTAGCGACTTTTAAAAAAAAATTTATGAATAAACCACAACCACAAGGTCAAACCGGCGGCTTTGCCGCCTTTATATGTATAAGGCTCTGATTATAAATTAATTGTGGTTGTTTTGCCTTATCGCATTGCTTTTCAAAAATAGCACGAAAAATATTTTTCCGCAAATTTTACGTTAAACTCATTGCCAGTTATTTATGGGTAAAGAAAAATTCCTTCGGAATAGCTGATTTCGAGATAATCTTCTTAATTTCCTTGATTAGCTCTTGGTATATATCCTTTTT
>CAYFUK010000091.1:0-1796 GCA_964346325.1 uncultured Candidatus Peribacteria bacterium
CACGCGCATGATGGTCACGTTCGGTCCCGTCTTCACGGTACAACAGTTGGGCTGCTACGTTCGAGGTTCAAAAAACCCGAGGTGGCTCTCGACAAATCGCGGCACCAACAGCACCGCTAAAATTAATTCAGAAGCGAACATGCTTTTTGATTACAGAATGTGTCAGGATTAGTGAAAAAAAAGCAGGTTTAATAGAAAAGTATGCTTTATCTCACGCATTTCATAAAAAACGTTCAACATACACGAACGCGCAGCGCCACAAAAAGAGGAAATGGATTCTAAATATTGATCTTAAAGACTTCTTTCCTTCAATAAACTTCGGTCGAGTCCGCGGGTTTTTTATAAAAAATCGCTTTTTCCAGCTAGATCCAAATATTGCAACTATTATTGCGCAAATTGCTTGTTGGCGTAATCAACTCCCGCAAGGAAGTCCATGTTCTCCAATCATTTCAAATTTAATTACACAGCCAATGGATATTCGTCTTAATCAGTTAGCAAAAAAGGAGCGGTGCACATACACTCGTTACGCTGACGATCTAACTTTTAGTACCAATCTCCCGGAGTTTCCAAGCAGGATCGCGCATCAAGAAGTCGGCGAAAAGCATGCCTGGATATTAGCCGATAAACTGCGCTATATTGTACATCGCTCGGGCTTTCAAATAAACAGTAAAAAGACAAGAATGATGTACAGTCGTTCGAGGCAGGAAGTAACGGGACTTACAGTCAATAAGCAGGTGAATGCGAACGCCGATTACATCCGATATGCGCGGGCACAGGCCAATAAGCTTATAATGACCGGCGCGTGTTATTTCTCTAATCACCCGAAGGATCAACAAAAAACAGGGGAGCTCGATTCTGCGCGACTCAAAGGAAAGTGGGCCTTTGCTTTTTATCCCAAAAAGTTTGAACAAGGGAGTGAGCGTGTAAAGGTTGAGCACGAAAAACGTTTTGTGAGGCATTACCGAAATCTCCTGGATTTCCTTGATTTCTGGCAAAATGAGAAACCTCTTCTCCTTTGTGAGGGCGAAACCGACAACATATATATTAAATCGGCTTTAAAAGCAAAAGGAGAAAGATGGCCAAAACTATGGAACAAGAACAGCCGAACTGTAAAAGTGAATTTTAAGAGGTATACAAAGACGACCGATATTGTCCAACACCTCAAAGGGGGTACAGGTGATCTAAAAAATTTCATTTGTAATTACTCACAAAGGATGAAAAAATTTAGGCAAGTTCCGCCACTTCACCCAATAATTATCGTTGTTGACAATGATCGTGGCTCCAAAGGCAAGAATGGATTGTTTGGTGCTGTAAAGAGCGCGGGCGGCTTTTCCGAGAAGATTGATGGGACGGAGGGCTACTATTGCGTTGAGCGAAACCTTTACGTGGTTCCGGTTCCGATGCCGGACGGCATGGAACACGCGGCGATCGAAGAACTATTTTCGGAATCGGACCGACGTCGTCAGATAAAGAAAAAAGAACTCTGTCTTGACGATGAAGTGTTTAATAAAGATAAACATATTGGAAAATCCGCCTTTGCAAAGAAGGTAGTAGCAGAAAATTGGGAAGAAATTGATTTTGAAGGCTTTGTGCCACTGTTAGATCAGATTTCGCAGGCGATTGCACATTTTGATGACAAGAAAACCGAGAAGGTGGCCGCTTGTTAAAATACGTGAGCGTACTGAACAAAACCTATCCGCACGCACATCTTTGACGCGCAACGCATTTAAAGCTCTTTTAAAGCTCTTTTAACTAGCGAAAAAATGGTAAAGAAACGAGGGCCGATGCACCGCCAC
>CAYFUK010000092.1:0-1715 GCA_964346325.1 uncultured Candidatus Peribacteria bacterium
ATCTAATTGCATTAAGCCTGCTTCAATTTTCGAAATATCAATAATATCGTTAATGATATTGAGCATCCTTTTACCACTTTTTTCTATTACCCTGATATACTCTTGATGCTCTTGTCCTGTTAATTGCGGGTTTTTTAACAAATCGGAAAATCCTAAAATCCCATTCATTGGCGTTCTTATTTCATGGCTCATATTGGCGAGGAAGGCGGATTTAAGACGATCGCTTTCTTCGGCTTGTTCTTTGGCTGAAACCAATTCTTTAATCATCATTTTTCTTTCGGTAATGTCCTCTCTAATACTTACATATTTTGTTATAACCCCATTATTGTCAAAGATTGGCGATATAACCGTGTTAGTCCAATATAACTCTCCGTTCTTTTTTTTATTTAAGAACTCGCCTTTCCAGTCTTTGCCCGAAAGAATAGTATCCCATAAGTCTTTATAAAACTCTTTTGAATGATGTCCTGATTTTAATATTCGGGGGTTTTTGCCTTTTACTTCATTAAAAGTATAACCTGTTAATTTGTTGAAGAATGGATTTACGTATTCAATAACCCCCTGCCTGTTTGTAATAATTACAGACACCGAACTTTGTTCAACTGCTATAGAAAGTTTATTTGCCTCTTCTTCACTTCGTTGCCTGTCAATAAATATGCTCAACTCATGGGCCATCAATTCCATGATTTCAATGCTCGTTTGGTCGTAAACATCCGGATTATCGTAGCTTTGAACCACAATAGCACCCAATATTTTATCTCCTACTTTTAAGGGAACGCCGAGCCAGGCTTCAGAGGGTGTTCCGACGATCTCTAGCAAGCCTTCTTCTTTTAATTTTAAAGAATCATCTTTTTTTAAAAGTACTGTTTGCCCTTTTTTTATTACAAAGCCGGTCGCTGTTTTTTCTGCAGGCCATTCCTTGTATTCATCATTTTCATCTTTAAAAAGCGGAGAATACAACATCCCTGTTTTTTCGTTGCATAGTGTAATAAAAAAGTTTTTTGTATTAATAATCCTATTCAGTATAACTTTTATAGTATCAAACAGCTCATTAATACTTTTTGAGATAACCGTTGCATTGGTAATGTTGTATTGCAACTGTTTTATCATTTCTACCCGCTTGCGCTCGGTGATGTCTGCAAACAGGACCCCCATCTTCCCGGGAATCAACTGGAAGGCATGCACTTCAAAGGCGCCTTTTATGCCGGTTTGGTCGTAATCTATTTGCTCTGTATGCCAGTTTTCTCCGTAGCTTGCCGCCCGGCGGTAGCGATCCGGGACTTCCGTGTCCTGCAACGGAGGAAATGCCTGTTCAATGGTTTTTCCGATAAATTGCTTATTGTCGACACCAAGCAGTTTGTCCGCAGCGGGGTTGGCTCCCGTAAAAACAAGGGCATTATCTTCCTGCAGTTGATACAGATGAATGCCCATCGGCGAAGCCCGGACAATATTCCGGAAAGTTTTATCGCTCTCGCGCATTACTTCTTCTGCTTGTTTGCGTTCGGTGATATCCTGAATAGCTCCATGCATTCTGACAGGCGTACCTTTTTCATCAAATTCAAGTTTTCCGGTACCATGCACCCAGCGTTCTGCTCCATCGTTAATACGGATTATTTTATATTCACGATTGAACTGTTTTTTTTCCTTTACAACAGATTCGTGGTAGGCAAACACTTCATCGCGAAAATCGGGATGAATAAAGCCTGCCCAACCGGCTA
>CAYFUK010000093.1:0-1691 GCA_964346325.1 uncultured Candidatus Peribacteria bacterium
CTTTTTAACAGCAATTTGTACAAGGCGTTAGAAACAAGAGAGCACCTCCTCATATTTTGCTTGACTTTTTTGACAAAACCCTTATAATGTTAGCACGTTTGAATAGTGGCTAAGGCTTTTACTCAACCCTACTCTCTTTAGTAGTGGCTATAAGCACTTGAGTCGCTTAATTGACAAGTAGGGGGTAGTTAAATTTTTTTCAACCACACACTCACGAAAGGAAAAAAAATGGCTTCGGGGAAAGGCGAACAAATGATCATCATGAACTTCAAACAAGGTGGCCAGGAGTTCACACTCCTGATACCCGCGGAATGCAAAAATTGCGTTCTTAACGGGGTCGCCGCTCCGCCACCGACGGCCGGTACGCGGTCTTCTTGCAAGGCCGGCGTAGCCAACAAGCTTCAGCGGTTCAGCGCCCGTGACTTGAAGTCAAAGTAGTTCAAAAACGCTGTGTGGGGCCAATTAGCGGAGACGTATAACGTCACAATCCGTTCCACCCAACTACCCCCTCACAGCAAAATTGCAAAACCGAAATTTCCGCGAATTTGACAGATTGTAGATTTACCGCTCTACACCGGCACTAAAATAATTTGATATGTTAAAACCAGGCCCGTTACCTCATTTTGAACAACAGGAAATACCGGATTCCGGAGTAGCTGAAGTCGCCAGGGACACCCGGCACGAGCTGCTTTTTGTTCCGAATCAACAAATACAGAAAGAGGAATTACGTCTGATTCCGTTTAGAGGCGGTGATAAAATATATTTGGATGAATTCGAACTCGGCGACGACCCGGTTTCGGTTATGCAAAAATATATGGAACAGGATCAAACTTCCAAACGGGATTTTGTTATAAAGACTCTCGCTGTCCGATTTTTGCAGGCATTTAAGGATAATCTTAAAGCGGTAAAATTCTTTGATTCAAACGACGACCTGATCAGACACCTTGATAAATACCGTGAAAGGAATCCTCTTAGCGGAGCTCAGGAGAGCACGCTGGCACTCTATACCATTTTTAACAGAAAACTTGTTGAATTTTTTGAAGAAGAGCTGGCATCGGGTGACATTTTTGCGGGTTATCAGGATTTATATACCGAAGCTCGGAATCTGTCGGATGTGGTGGACGGAAGAACAAATTGCCTCGGATTAATTGAAATGGCTAGACAAAAAATAAAAAATGTGGTACGAATAGATCGCGACAACGAATAATCTGATCTTTCAAAATCGGGGGATGTACTGGCATTCGACAGAGGTATCATTAATTTGCCGGTTGCAATCAGGGGATCGCGCCGTCTCCCCTCATATCCGTCCGGCGCAATTTTATTTGCTGACGAAGCTCATAACAAAGCTGCTTTCAAAAGCCTCTTCGGAGCGCCTGCGATGGCAGTTGCATAAGTACCCGAGCGTACTTACGTCTTTATGTTTGATGTCTGATATTTCATAAAGGCGCCAATTATCAGGCTGTATTCCGTTTTATGATTTGGTGCGGGATCGAGGACTCTACAAATCACCGCTGTTGCCGGCTTTTGTTCGGTTTTTTATCGGCTTTAGCGTAATTTAAACCGGACTAAGATTGTAGACGCCATCATTTTAAGCCTTTGCACCCGGGTTCGACTCCCGGCATCTCCACCAAACATTTCAATATTACTTGACAAAAACTAACCTTTAAGGAATACTAATTTTCCTTAATTAT
>CAYFUK010000094.1:0-1684 GCA_964346325.1 uncultured Candidatus Peribacteria bacterium
TGATATTTATGATATTAATGATCGAACTGAAAAATAAAAAAGCGCGCTCCAACATTCTTCTAAGGGAAAAGCAAATTTTGTTAATAAAAAATCAAGCAGCAAATTGGTAAAAATCCACATAAGGTGTTTGTCTTTTAACAACCGCAAAAACACGGGATACTAATTTGTTTCTAATGATATTTAATGTGCTCATTTTATTTTTACCAGCTTGAATTCTTCTTTTATAGTAGATTTGATATTCCCCTTTCAACTGAACAGCACCCATAGCAGCAATATTTAACAAAGATTTGAGGTGTTTATTTGCGATGGGATGGACTTTTGTTCTTCCTTTTATTGAGGTTCCGGAAGAATATTCAAAAGGAGCAATTCCTGCAAAACAGGCGAACTTTTTTGGATCGGTAAATCTGGTAAAGTTTTCTGTATAAATGATTAAATATCTGGACAAAACAGGGCCGACACCTTTAACACTCTGGATAAGCTTAAAATTCTTTCTCCACTGTGGCATTTCATTGATGATACGATCAATGTGTTTTTCTACACCAGCTATTTCATCATTTAACTGTTCGATTAGTCGCAGTTGGGTTTCCCTGATAACATCGGTTTCACCACTGATAAAGCAATCTTTCAGATCCTTGATTGAGTTCTTATACGCTGTGCGGTGTTTAATCAGCTTATCACGCAAGGTGAGCAGTTGTCTCAGTTGTGCAACTTCAGGAATATGCATTTTTGTGGGAACAATTACATCTTTGTTTTTCCAGGCGTACCAGGCAATGTCTTTTGCGTCCATTTTATCGTTTTTCCCCCTTCTGAATCCCAAGGATTGTTTTATGTCAAGTGCAGGATTCATAGCAAATGCAATGCGGGCATCGTCAAGAAAAACTGCTAACTGGCGTGAATATCTTCCGGTATTTTCAAAACAAAAAAACAGGTCACTAACAGTGCAGGATAATTCCTTGCAACACTTCTCAAGAAGTCTGGCAAATCCTTTG
The DNA here is from genome assembly GCA_964346325.1 of uncultured Candidatus Peribacteria bacterium. GTDB lineage: Bacteria > Patescibacteriota > Gracilibacteria > UBA1369 > PNNO01 > JAUVDZ01. Next base: position 990 of record CAYFUK010000094.1, read on the forward strand.
GGAGCATTGTCGACTGTAAAGTGTAGGTTACAGCTTAAAATGAACACATCGAGTACATTTTTTGAAACGTCAATTCCGATAAATTCTTTGTTTTTCATAACTTTAAATGTTTAATTAGTAAATGAAGTTGCCGATACTATCAACTTTAAAAGGCCTTGAGCCTATGATTCTAAATGGTACTGGCAACTTGAAAAGGAATGGGGACTATCAATGTTGATGGGCCTGAAAACCTGTGCTATATAAAAGTTCACCCCATTCCTTTTATCAACAATTTAACAACAATGAACAAGAAAAGAAAAAGAAGCAAAAAGAAAAGAAAATCAGCAACATACACATTATAGGCAAATAAATTGTTAATAACTAACTACAAATATAAAGTGCTATATACAAAATGCGGGTATTCGGCTTGACATCTAAGTTTTTGAACTTTAGCCAAGTTTTATATCGGGGGATAAGAACGCGTCTCTGTAAATCCCGCACTTTGCATATAGCTGTACGTTGGGCGCCAATTGATAAAAACAGAAAACTAACAGTAAAAAAGGATTTTGGATTAAAAAACGGATTTTCGGTTGAATCGATGGCCGGATTGGATGAGATGGCTGATAAATGGTTGGTTTTTAATAGATATTGGGGTTTGAAAAGATTTGCCCGCCCGCAGAAATGATAAAAAAAAGGACACATCGGGCCGAAAAGGC
>CAYFUK010000095.1:0-1587 GCA_964346325.1 uncultured Candidatus Peribacteria bacterium
AATTTTTCAATAAATATTTATTAAAATTATAACTGAAATGTTGGGGAAATTAAAATTCCGCTCCGCACGGCTCCTGGGCATCTTTAACAAAATCCACAATAATCTCTGCAATAATTGTTTGATAGTTGCGGTTATGTTGGTGGAGCATATCGGGCTTGAACCGATGACCTCAACGCTGCCAGCGTTGCGCTCTAGCCAGCTGAGCTAATGCCCCGCAAATTTATTTCAAAATAAGATTAACCGGTATACCGGCAAAAGTAAAATGCAATTTTTTTAAAAAAACATACCCGGCGGGCTTGACAGCCCTTGTATTTTTACGTATAGTTGTTTTTCGGATCAGTACATCACTTAACAACTTATATGAAATTCGAAGAATTAAATCTTATACACCCGATTCTAAGAGCATTAAAAGAAGAAGGTTACGAGACACCAACACCAATCCAGGCAAAATCTATCCCTAAAATGCTTGAAAAAAGGGATATTCTTGGCTCTGCCCAAACAGGTACCGGAAAAACAGCGGCTTTTGCCATTCCCATACTTCAACTTTTAAGCCAGGAAAGAAAGCACGAAAAAGGCCGCAAACAAATTAAAGCTCTTATAGTTACTCCAACGCGCGAACTTGCTATTCAGATAGGCGAAAGCTTTAAAAATTACGGAAAGTATTTGTATCTTAAACACGCAACAATTTTCGGCGGGGTTAAACAATATATACAAACCCGGGAACTTAAACGCGGCGTTGATATACTTATTGCAACTCCGGGCAGATTGCTTGATTTAGTTAATCAAAGATATGTTGATTTAAGACACATTCAAATTTTTACACTGGACGAAGCGGACCGCATGCTTGATATGGGATTTTTGCCGGATGTAAAAAAAATAATCTCCAAACTACCCGAGAAAAAACAATCACTTTTCTTTTCCGCCACAATGCCACCGGCTATTGAAGATTTAACAAATCGGTTGCTTAAAAACCCTTCACGCATTGAGGTAGCACCAAAACCATCAACAGCTGAAAAAATCGAACAAAAAATCTATCACGTTGATAAACAGAACAAAAAAGACCTTTTAAAACATGTTCTTACCAATGATGAAAAAATTGAATCCGCTTTAATTTTCACACGAACAAAATACGGAGCTGACAAAGTGGCCGGATACATAAAAAAGTCCGGAATTAATGCTGAAGCCATACACGGCAATAAAAGCCAAAACGCCCGCCAAAAAGCACTTAAAAGTTTTAAAAACAAGCAGATCAGAATTCTTGTTGCTACGGATATAGCGGCAAGAGGAATCGATATAGACGAACTTTCACATGTTATTAATTTCGAAGTTCCAAACGTGCCCGAGGATTATGTTCACAGAATCGGCAGAACCGGAAGAGCGGGCTCAAGTGGAATAGCACTTTCTTTCTGCGACTATACTGAAAAATCTTATATTAAAAAGGTCGAACGCCTTATAAAAAAATCCATCCCCGTGGTTCACGGCCATCCATACCCTTCCGAAACAGGTAAACCGGGAGGATTTGCTGCAAAAAGATCAGGTGGTTACAGAGGGCGCTCAGGTTACAAAGGACCTAAAAAAGGCCGGAGA
>CAYFUK010000096.1:0-1570 GCA_964346325.1 uncultured Candidatus Peribacteria bacterium
GATGATGAGAATAAGCCGGAATTCAATAAAAGCCAAAAATCATTTCAATAAAAAAACCGGCTGTATATGCAGCCGGTTTCAAAGAATATAAAAGAAGACAGTTTATCAGGATTGAAGGTTCTCGTATTCTTTGTTAATAAGGAAAATAAAAGGTATAACAAAAACAAGATGACGTGCAAGTGTTACCACTGGCATCATCGGGTTTGCGTCTATACCTGCAACACCTGCACCAAGCAGAGGCAGCATAAAGAACCATACGAGAGCAATTGTTTCAGCAATGATAAAGATAAATGGCCGGATCCAGTAGGGCCCCCACAGATGCGGTGCTAGTGCTGCGTAAAGTATGGCGAGTAAAATACCGTTACCAAAGTGACCGGCAACTCCGTATACCATTCCAAGCCCCGTTTTTTCTCCGAGGATTCCGGGAATGTCCCACCACTGTCCGGTAAAAAGGAATCCAACAATATCAAAAAGTACAGTACCAATAATTCCTGCAATGATTGCTTTTGTCCAGTTTAATTTAAACATAGCTTATAGTGATTTGATTGTTTTTTATTTTAATTCACTTTTAAGATGCAAATTATCTGATAAGATCAAAATAGTAGCACTTCCTGTATGCTTGTCAATTCTTCCCGCTAAATGATTCCGGATGTGAATTTCTGAATTCACTGGGCGACAGTCCTGTCTCTTTTTTGAAAAAACGGCTGAAATGCGACTGATCATCGAAACCAATTTCATAAGCAATCTCTTTTAAAATCATGTCACTGAACAGTAAATAGCGCTTAGCCTCAAGAAGAATCCGATCATGGAGTACTTTCAGTGGTGATTTGTTATTAGCCGTCAGAAAAATATTTGAAAGTGTTTTCGGGGATTTGTTCAACATAAAAGCGTAATCTGAAACTTGTCGCTTTTCTTTAAAGTGTTTCTCGACAAGAATGTTGAAATTTTGAATCAGATCACGTTCATATTCCGCTGAATCATCTGACGTGTATTGTTTTCTTGCAAGCCGGGTACATTTTATGATTAATCTTTTTAAAAGCATACGAAGCATTTCACCCTGAATTTCATCGACTGTATTTAATTCGTCCCGAAAAACATTGAACAGAGTATGAAATTTACGCTGTTCTGTATCATCAAGAGTTAAAACAGGAACGTTTGTAGATCCAAAAAAAAGAACTCCATTGCAGGAAACTTCATCGTCATTCTCATGAATGCAATAAAATTCTCTGTTAAACATCAGTAAACTAAAAGCAGAGGAGTTTTCACGGATTGTTACTTTTTGCACAGGAGTAAGGCATACAATTTGATTCCCTTTAATTTCTTTTAAGAACCCGTCCACGCAGATAGTTAATAAATCAGATCTGTTATATAAAATTTTGTAATACCTGCCGGATGTAAAGCCGGTGTCAGAAATAATGTTCTTGTCTGTTAAAACCAGGGAGCTGTCAAGTTTACTATTATGATACTCTTTTAACATACAGATGGAGGTTATCTATAAATAACTTTCAAATTAATATAAAAAAGTATGCACGTAAGTTTAACAGTTTGTTTTTAAATTTGATAAACAGAT